>CALVIF010000001.1 GCA_944329395.1 uncultured Bacilli bacterium
AACATCATTGTTTGAATCTCTATATATTAAAAAATCATGATTTGTTATTTGCAAATCTTTTTCAGCCATTTATTATTTTCCTTTCTCGTCAAAATATTATGGGATTAACCTTGTGGTATCAACTAAAAAAAAATAACCCCATTTTTAATAAAAATAGCTTTTTTTGAAATTTTTTGCTATTTTTTAGTCATTTTTAAAAAAACATGCAAAATCCAGATGATCGCAACCCCTTTATTTATAAGGATTTCTTGGAGGGGTTAAATAAATTGGTATCAAGCAGTTGATTACACTTTTATGCAACTCAACTTGTATTTCATTTTTATTCATAAATTATCGACTCCTTTCACACCGATTATTTAAAATTACGTGCTTTTTCTTATATATTATATCATATTGTTTTGACTTTTTAGATATCTTTCTATAAATTCATATTCATCTCTATACATAAAAGTGATATCTACCCCTTTTTCATCATTCACTAATATTTATTTAATAAAACTATTCACTATGTTTCCATTGATTGTATCTATTTTACCTAATTTCTTAAATTGGTTTAGCCAATCAAAATAAAAAGAATTTATTTTATTAAGTTTCTTTTTCAATATCTATCATAAACGTATCAATAAAATTTTTACTTACCACCTTGATTATCTTTCATAATACTTCTTAATTTTTCATTCTACATTACCTCACTCAAATTGATTAAATATCAAATTTTTTTAAAATATAACCAGTCTTATTTTTAAAAAAAATAATTCTTTCTTAACATTTAAAAATATTATTTACCAAATTTATAAATAAAAAACTTTAAACAACATAGTTTAAAGCCTTTGCAAAAGTACACTCTACCAAATATAACCTTATTCGCTTATCATTTTTAAAGTTTTATCCATCTTTTTAAAACAATATTCATTAAGTTCTTTATCACTATAATTTAATAATTTTGAAATATTTATTAATATAGATAATAACTTTAACAATTTTTCCTTATCTAAATCTATAGTTAATGATGAAGCAATTTAATTAGCTTCAATAGCATAATATTCATAAACAAGATTTAACAAAACAAATTCAAGTTTATCAGTACAATTAGGATTTTCTAAACTATCTAAATTATCATTTAACGATTACACAATTTATTTTCCATTATGTATATCATCCATCATTTTTTGATTATCTAAACTGTTAGTCTCACACAAATCATCTACTTCTTTAGAAATTCTTAAATATACTTCCAGAATTTTTCCCTATTTACTGCAATTATAAGGTTTTATTATTATTTATTTAGAACTTTATTTAAATAAAGTAAATAAATAATAAAAAAAAGCAAATTTACAAAAAAGTAAGATTATTCCCTTTGTAATATTTGAAAATATATTTTATTCTATCTTTTTTTTGAACTATGTACAGGTGGTAATTCATATAAATCTGGCTTTGTAAAATAAGACAATTTTCTACTTTTAATTTTTACCTTAGCTTTATTATCATCATTACTAGATTTATCTAATGATCTTGTTTTAAAATTACTATTATCATAACCCCTTAATAAATTAATATTTGCTTTCATTAATACTTTCCTTTCCATTTATATAGTCTATTATAACATAAAAGAGTAGATTCTTCATCTACTCAATGAATTATAATTTGTTACTTTGCTTTTAGTTGTATTACAACTAATTCATCCTATTATTTACCCTAAAAAAAATAGTTTAACAGCATCACTATTTCTTCTTTATTTTAGATTTTATTATTCTTTATTATCATCATTTTATTTTTAATAATTTAATCTTCTTAAAATAATTTTCTTATATCAACAATAAAATCCACAGTTCCCTGATAATTCAACTTAATTAGTTCATCATAAATTTCAAATTCATTGAAATTATATTATTTAAAATTTTTCCAAATTTAACTATAACATTACTATCAATAAAATTTAATAATTATAAATTTTAACCCTATTAACATCCTTTAATAAATTGATGTACACATAATAATTGTTTTTTCTTATTTTTTATTACTTTTAATTTCCTTATCTATTATCCATTTAATATCTTCTATAGATTTATCAATATTAAATATCCCATTACCTACTGGATAATAAACAGGATATACTCTATATTTATTTTTGTTAATTTCTATTTCATGACAAATTTTTCTATTTTCTGATACAGCTATTTTTTTATTTAAAATTATTGAACTTACCTGATTACCGAAAGTAATAATTACTTTAGGATTAATAATTTCTATCTCTTTAAGTAATAAATTAAGATATTTTTTTAACACTTCATCTGGAAGTGGTCTTGCATCTATTTGTGTACACTTACCTAAATTAGTAATAAAAACTTTATTTTTCTCAATTTCATCATATACATAATCACAAAATTCGTAATCCCATTCCTTCGGTTTCTTTCTTTGTATTTCATTAAAAGTATATTCGCTTAATAAATTAACATTATAAAATAATTTCCATATGTTTTTAGTACTAAGCCATGGAGATTTTCTTCCTTTCCATGATTTATCACTTGCAATATTTTTTCCAGTAGGATTCATAAATACAAAACAAATATCTGGATTTTTTGAGCATCCACCATTATATATTGAATCTAACTCTTTTGCCCCATAAATATTTTGTAATTTATCATATTCTTCTTTTAAATCTTCTAAAGTCATATTTAATTCCACCTTTTTTGTTTAAAATTATACAATTCCTTTACCAATTATATTATTTCAAAAAATTAATTTACATAATTATATCATATCATTTTACATTTTTAGACAATTTATTCTTACTTACATGACATAATATCTATAATATCACAATAGTTACAAACTCTTTTATGACATTCTAAGATTTGTCAACTACTAATTTTTATGATATATTAATACACACTGAAAACACACGAAATTTGATATTTTAAAAAAATATCAAATAATGTGTTATTTAGTATATAATATAAGTGTAGTTAGTGGTGTAACTACTATTTATCTAATTGCTTAGACAAAGCAAGAATTTTGCGTAGAAGCTTTGTGGTACAAGCAATAATGGCTGCGTAATGATGTTTACCTTCATTACGTTTTTTTCTGTAATAAATTTCTATATCGTTTTCAATATGACATTTAGCAGATAATCTAACAATATTTAGACAACTAACAAATAATATCTTTCTTAAATATTTATTACCTGATTTAGATATAGGGCCATGGATATCTATACTTTTTCCAGATTGTTTAATAGAAGGATCTAAACCACAATAAGCAGTTAGTTCTTTAATATTATTAAATCTGTTAATATTTCCAAGCTCAGAAATAATAATAGAAGCAGTAAATTCACCAATACCAAATATGGAATTAATAGATTCAAAGTATTTAGACTTTTTAGCAAGAAGGACTAATTTATATTTAATCGTTTCAATTTCTTTTTGATATTGATTAATAAGTCTAGCAAGTTGAGATAAATTAGAAACCAATTCATCATTCATATTAACTGAAGGATAAGATTTCAAAGCATATTCTTTTATGATACATGCTTTTCTTTTCCAATATCTAAAATTATTTTTTTTAAAGAAATTTTGTAATACATCAATTCTAGTATTTGAAATAATATCTGCATGAGGATATTTTTCAATAAAAGACAAAGCAATATTACTATAAATCATTTCATTTTTAAATATTATTTCATATTCAGGGAAACATAGGTAAATTAGATTTTTATATCTATTTTTTATATTTGTGCATAAATCACAAAGAGCAAAATATTGCCTAGATAAAGCATTCATGTTTAAATATAACTCATCCGGTTTAATATATTGTTTAAAATCCGTAGTAAAAAATAATTCAGCAAGTGAAATACAATCTAACTTATCAGTTTTAGTTTTCCTTAAATTACGTTTATACATTTTTGAATATAAAGCATTAATTGTATAAACTTTAAAATTATTTTCTAAAAAGAATCGTTCAATTGGTCTATGATAGATGCCAGTTGACTCCATTATTACAGAAATATTATCTAATTTAAGTTTATTAATTCTATTAAGTAAATTAGTAAAATCATTAATAGAATGATTAATTTCGCATGGATTAATTAGCACTTCACCACAAGAACTAATTAAAGAAACCATACTTTTACCTTTAGCTACATCAATAGCTAAACAGTTTTGCATAAGCAACATTCCTTTCTTTTTACGATTGAACTCTTTGTACCTATCATTCCTCATCACGCTTGTTATATAAGATTAAAAATTAATCCATTCTAAAACTAGGATAATAAAAAGAACAGAGCTAGGTCGTCATAGAAATGGATACTTAAGACCCTTGGTATAATTTGCCTAAACTCAATCGCAAATTTTTTATTCATTTTTATAAAAATGAATAAAAAATATTATATAGTAAATGATTGAATAATGAAACTCATCAAATCTTATTCATTTACTAATCAGTATTATACGTGATATAATATTTATAGGAGGATATATATGGCTAAATCAAAAAAGAAATTAATAGAAATAAATGGTACAAAACTACAAAAAACTTGCTTATTATTACAATTTATAGTGTTAATTGTAATGATAAGCTCTTCAATCTATGCTAATGTGAAAAATATTGAAAATGGTTTTATTACTGAAATACCTAATTATGGTATGTTTATAATTTCAATTTTATTACTTCTTCAAATTATTTTTCAAGAAAATAAATAGCTATTTATAAAAGCATATAATTAATTTATTATATGCTTTTTTAGTTTAAATATTTTGATTATCAAAAAAATATATACATCAGAAAAAAATAAGTATAATTATATATCTACTTATTTCTTATTTAACAATAAAAAATTACTCATCAAACAAAAAAATTATTAATATATTAATTAATATTCATTTTATTTTTTTAACTTACTTTTAACTTTATGTTTATTAAATTCATTTCTTAATGTTTTATTAAAAGCTATTACAACATCATCTTGAAAAGATAATCCACTTTCAACATTCTTACTATATAAACCATTACCAGCTGGAGAAAAAGCAATAACAAAAGACTTAGATGAAATGTTATTATTTTGACAAAATATATTTTTTCCACTAAGTTTAATTTGTTCACCATTTTTTTTCAAAAATCAATCTATTTACTTTTTGAATTTGTTCAACATCATCAATATCATAACTTTGATCTGAAACCCATGTAATTGTATTTTTATCTTTAAAACTTAAATTTCTATAAAATATATATTCATTTTCAAATAAACTATTCAAATTTTCATATAACGATTTATCTAATTCCTTAGTTATTGTTATAGGTTTATCAGTATAAATTGCTATAACAAATTCTACTCCAATTATACCAGTTTCTAATATTGTATTACCATCATCATTAAATAAATATATCTTCCCTTTCTGTAAACACCTTTCTAATTTCATTGATATAACCTCTTTTCGCAATGAATATTACTACCTATACTTATAAACAATTACATTTTTTAGTTACTTTTTATTAATTTATAATATATTTTATATACAAATATTAAAAACAAAAAAAAGTCACTTTATCTATAAAATTTCACGTGTTTCTTTTACTTTCATCCATAGTTCTAAAACAGTCATAATTATATGATTATCATTAAATAATTATTCAATCATTTATCGCAATTATTTATCCATACTTATATACAAACAGACTTAAAATCTTCTATTAATGGAACAACTCCCATTACAGCATCCATACATAATTATTTTCTTTTTTATCTACACCATCTATAATTTCTATTTCCCTTTTCTACATCGATTATTATAGCATAACTAATACTTAATTTTAATAAATAAAATTAAAAAAAAATAGCTTAATTTTAAAGCTATAAATCTATAAGTATTTATAAAAAATTAATACTATCCATAAAATCAACAATGAAATATTCCAAAAATAAAATTTTAATTTCCTCGTTTTATGATGAAAGAAAAACATCCCAAATAAACAGCCTATTGATCCACCTAATAAACTACAAAAAAATAACTTATTTTCACTAATTCTTCTTCTCTTCTCCTTAGCCATACGTTTATCTATTCCATAGATTAAAAAAGAAAAAAAGTTAATAAAAATTAAATAATAAAAAATATATCTCATCATCTCACCAATAATCTCTTCATAAAATTTACATCATATTAAATATTTTTACAATAATTATATACCATCATGATATAAAATCTAAACATATAAACCTTAATTAATCTTTATCATTATATAAAAAAAGAAATATTAATAAATTACTTTATATTATTTCTTTAATCCAAACAAATTTACTAATAATTTTTTATCTCCATTACTTCTATCATATAAATAAATTATAAATTACAACAAAATATACAAATAGAGCTGTCATAATTGATAAAATAAAACCACTACGATCATTCTTTTCTTTATATTCAAAACCTCTTAAAATAATTAAAGTTCCAAGCAATAACAACATAATTGGACTAGCAATATCAAAAGATAATACTTTTAATAATCCTAAAGCAGCAAATATTATTGTTAATATTGATAATATTATTTTTACAATTTTCATAAATACTTCTCCTTATACTAAATTATTCTCTTAATCTTTTTAAAAAACAAATAATAAATTATTATACCATTTATTATAATGTCATATAATCTTAATCTATCAAACAAAACAATACTTGATAAAACTGATACCAATATAATACCTATACTTATTATTTTAGGAAATATCCCTTTCTCCTTTGTCATCCAAGTAAAATATGCAAATATTGGAGAACAAAATGCTAAAATAGTCCATCCAACAATAATAACTTCATTATAAACACCTTTTGTAATAAAGGCTACAAAATAATATGCCATAAGCATTCCAATACAAAAAAGAAATATATTTACCATTACTCTTCTTTTTGATTGACTATATATAGAAATTAAAACACCAAATAAAATTCAAATTGCTATTTGAGACAATATATTACCTAAATTCTGCGTATATATATCTAATAGTCTACTAATAATACCTAACATAATTCCAAGTATAAACATATATATTGAAATTAAAATTTTCCTTCTCATATTTACACCTTATAAAAATTAGCCAACATATCCAAAATATTATAAATATTATAAATATTAATACAAAACATTAATCATAAAGTAAATCTTTATCAAAACTAATAACCTCACCAGTTTTTACATTTATTTTATAATCATATTCATAATTATCATAAATAAAATCAATTTCATAAACTAATACACTATTATCATATTCATTTTCACACTTTACAGTTTTAACATCATTTTTTGAAACATTAGCATGTTTTAAAGCAATATCTAAAGCTTCACTTAAACAATTACTGTCTAATTTACTATTTGAATCATCTGGTGTTTTACTATTATAAAAATTAGTATAAATTATCTTTCCACTCTTAGCATCTACTTTATATTCATATTCCTTATTTTGATAATAAACTTCTACATCATAATAATTTTTATCAAGTTCAAGATCTATACTTTCAAAATAAACATCATCTTTATTAGCATTTATATCATTAACTACAACATCTTTTACATTATTCTTACCAATAAATGCCACTTTAAAATAAATAAAAGTTAATAATATAGCAATAACAATAATACTTATCAAAATAATTGCTATTTTTTTATATTTTTCCATAATTCAATTCTCCTAAAATATTTTTTATATTATCATTTATTATTTTTATTATCTAAATACTCATGTCCCAATATATCTTTTAAAACTAACATAGCATCTAATTCACTATATTTATAATCACATTGTAGTTCACGTATTTCTTTAGCATATTTAGGAATATTAACTTCTTTTTGATATCTAATTAATATTGGATACTTCTTCCCCCATACCTTTGTCCAATTAACCTTTGAATTTACTTCTTCATTAGTATTTTTTATTGTTTCTTCTATTTGTTTTAAATCAGTATCAAATTCAATCAATTCATCTAAAGACAAATTATATATTTTAGACAATTTCTTTGCCTGATAAATATCAGGAACTGTATCATCAGTTTCCCATTTAGAAATAGTTTGCCTACTAACTCCCAATTTTTCGGCAACAATGTCTTGCGATAAACCACATTTTTTTCTAGCTTGATATAAACTATTACCTAAACTCATTGTATACACCTCAATATTAAATATATTATACTAATTTAAATTTTTCTACCAAAAGTATTTTACAAATATGCTATTTTTCTTAACATTTTTTTAAATTAAATTAATTATTCAATAAATTTTTGTCAATTTAATATTAAAATTAATCAAAAATACAATATATATTCAGTTACTAACGACCTCCAGCTGATCCTCCACCTCCAGAAAAACCACCTGAAAAACCGCCTCCGCCGCCAGAAGAAAATCCTCCTCCACCAGCCGAATAATTTTCTGCCGCACTTCTAGCACTACTTGCTGCAGATACACTACTTACAGATAAATCATTTATAAAAATTATCGTACTATAATCAAAATCTAAATCTTTTATTACATCAGGATATAAATGTTCCAACTGCTTAGCAACTTTATCAGCCATTCCAAATAAATATGCAAACATCAAATATTCATCCCAAATATGAACATCCATAACTTCCTTAGTATTCATATTTGAAAATTCCTTCAAATAAAGTTTTAAACCATACAATTTAGAACTATCATTATATATTTTTTCATTCATAACATTCTTTTTCTTGCATTCCTGTTTATTCTTTCTTTTATAAATATAACCATCTAATTTCAACTGTTGAATTTTTTCATCTACAATTCGTTTAAATATTCCAAAAAATTTTGAATAATTTTTTCTACACCATTTTTCAAGTTCTTTAGGCTCTAATATACCATCATTTGATGCCTCATACATTATATCAAATATCTCTTTTTCATATTTATTATCAAAAACAGGTTTATCTGTCAAATCTATCATACTAGTTTTTTTATTAAATAATCCTTTTTCTTCATTCTTAAACTTAATTTTTCCTTCTTTTACCCATTTAAGAATAATCGCACCAAATATATTACTTTCCTTATAATCAAAATTATTTAATTTTATCAAAGCATTAGCATAATATATATCTTTATTACAAGGAATTTCTCTAAACATAGGTGTATTTTTCTTATTTATAATCTTATTATTAATATAACCATAACCATCACTACTAGCAACTATAAAAATAATTAGAAAAATAAATACTGGAAATAAAAAAGATATAAAAGAAAAGAAAATTGCAAAAAAATCAAATTTATCATTAGTCCCATAATCATACTGAAAACTACCCTCTTCGGCAACTTTAAATACATCATCAAATGTATTATATCTATCATCAATATTACTAGTCCTAAAAGTATTTAGCGGAAATTTTACAAGCACTGATACATAATTATCACTCAAACTACCTTCCGTACTAAGTTTTATTATTCCATCTTCAACGTAAGCATACCCCTTATAACCATATCCCCAAACATCTAAATTATCAGAAAATTGATAATAACTAGATATCTCGGCACTAAAATAATCAACATTAGCTTTTGGATATATTACCCACGCAAGAACTTGACTATCTTTTGTATTAAATACATAATTTGATAAAGAATAAGTAATAACAAACGTATGCCTATTATAATCCCCCTTACCAAAACACAACTCTATACCATTAGAAGTATTATTTATACCATAATTACCTTTTTTTTCTTGTAATGAAGCACTTGTATTCCAATTAATATAACTCAATTCTTCGCCATCCATTGTTACTTTATAATTAGAAATCTCTGAATTATTAAGTTCATACATAGACTTATACCATTCAGAACCACTATCAGCTTCAACATCCCAAACTTCTTTAATATTAGCAGTACCATCTTCTAAAATATTGATATCCATTTTAACACTATAAATACTATCAGCAAAAACTGGTAAAGGAATAAAAAATAATACTAATATAAGTAAAAATAATATATTTTTCTTCATTTAAACTACTCCTTTTAAATAATTAAAGAAAAAGACTCCAAAAGTCTAATTAATTTTATATTAAAATTTAACCTTTGGTGTCTCTTTTTCTTTTTCATCAATTTTAAAATATTCAAATTTTTTAAACCCAAACATATTCGCAATAATATTTGATGGAAACATTTCAACAACATTATTAAAATTCATTGCTGAATCATTATAAAATTGTCTTGCATAAGTAATCTTATCTTCTGTTTCAGTCAAATCATTTTGTAACGACATAAAATTTTCATTAGCCTTTAAATCAGGATATGCTTCAGATAACATAAGTAACTTATTCAATGCTCCAGTAAGTTCATTATTAGCTTCAACTTTTTCATTAACTGTACTAGCACTAACAGCCTTATTTCTTGCCTCAATAACTTTAGTTAAAGTTCCCTCTTCATGTTTAGCATAACCTTTTACTGTTTCCACTAAATTTGGTATTAAATCAGCTCTTCTTTTTAACTGAATATCTACTTGACTAAATTGATTTTCAACTTTATTTCTAGAGTTAACCAACTTATTATAAGTAGAAATTACATAAAATATTAATAAAACTAACACAATACCTAAAATAATAAAAATTGACACAATACCATCCTCCTAAAATCATTATATATCAACTTCATGAAAATTACTAGTACTTCCTATTTACATTTTAATTATTATACAAATTTCTAATATATAATTACTTATTTTTTAAATTCACAACAACAAGCTCAGGTCTATTATTAATTCTAAAAGGTATTATACTATTTCCAATTCCTCTACTTACAATCATATTAGTATTATCCTCTTTAAATAAACCGCTTGTATATTTAGGAAAAAAACCTTGATTAGGTGCTACAAAGCCACCAACAAACGGTATTCTAAACTGACCACCATGTGCATGACCACATAATACTAAATCAATATTATTATCTACATACACACTAAAAACTTCAGGCCTATGTGATAAAAGTATTGAAAAATTTTCGTTATCATACTTACTAATTTCTAACTGTTTTTTAATAATTTCACTATCATCAACATAAATTTCACTTGAATTTTGTGGATCATTTATACCAATTATATTAATTTTACTATCTCCACGCTTAATAACATATGTTTCATTTTCTAAAACAATTACACCATATTTCTCTAATAAATTATATAATTTATCATAATCAGAAATTCTTGCCTCATGATTTCCTGTTACAAAATATATTTGTGCAACATCATTTATATTCTTTATTAATTCTTCTACTAACCCAATATTAGTTTTCCTAGAATCAATCAAATCCCCAGTTATAACAATAATATCCGGTTTTACATCCTTAATTTTATTTATTAAATTTTCTCTTAGTCTTTTTGAACTATCATTATGATAATCTGATATTTGAACAATTTTATAATTATTAAACTCAAAAGGAATCTTATTACTTGCTATATTATAACTAACTACTTCTAAATTTTTGTTCTCATAATAAACATAAAATAATAGTAAGAATAATAAAAACAAACAACCTAATTTTTTTAACACATTACTTCACCAGCCAACATTTAATCATAATCAAAAAATAATTCTATCAAACCATCAAATTTTACTTACATAAAATGTTTAAATTTATCTAAATTATATCAATTATAAAAATTATTAACAACTTTTTAATAATATTTTTATAACATTACTATTAATATTATATTGGAGGATAATAACATGAACAATATAGACAAAGATTTTTATAATTTAGCAAATAAAATTAATTTAATGACCATTGATGAAATATATTCAAATATTAAAAATAGCTTTCTAAAATTAGCAGATGAAACAAAAATATCTATTGAAAACTTCTTTAATAAATTTGACTATTGGGGAAAAATAGATATAAAAAATAATAATTATGAAGCATTAAGAAAAAAAGCAACAACTCTAAAAGAACACATAAATGATTTTTTAACTCTTTATTCTAACTTAAAAGACTATAAATCAAAAAAATTATTATATGGAATATTAACAAACTGGTATAATTATGATTTTCATACCGTTAAAACTTGTTTAGATAATCCATATAAACATTATTTTGATTTAGATATAATACCATATTGTAATAATGAAGTTTTAGTTGACCTAGGAGCTTATACAGGTGATAGTATAATAGATTATATATCCACATATGGTGAAAATTCATACAAAAATATATATTGCTATGATATAACAGATGAAACATTTGCTATCTTAAAAGATAACTTATCAAAATATAAAAATATTATATATAAGAAAAAGGCAGTTAGTGATAAAGTAGATACTCTATATTTAGAAAAAAACATTGAATCAGCATCTGCCAATAAAGTAAGTAACAAAGGTGATATTCCACTTGATACCACTACTTTAGATATAGATATAGAAGAAAAAATAACTATGATAAAAATGGATATAGAAGGTTCCGAAGAAAAAGCCATATTAGGTAGTATCAATCACATAAAAAATGATAACCCTAAATTATTAATTTCAGTTTATCATAATAATGATCATTTATGGAAAATTCAAAAATTAATAAATGAAATAAATCCAAACTATAATTACTACCTTCGATGCTATGGAAATTGTATATATCCAACAGAAATAATCTTATTTGCAATTCCTAAAGAAAATTAAGCACCTTAAACAAAAAAAACTTTTGTATTATTAAAAATATCAAAAGTTTTTTATTATACAATTTAAATATTTAATAACTCTTTCATATTTTTCAATATCTCTTCAATATTCTTATACGGAATAAGTCTTATTCTTTTATTTCCCCTAATCATAGTTGAAACCTTATTGGTATAATTTTCATCATATATTGCAATAATTCTTTTACCAAGCCTATCTGCAAATCCAAGTTCATATCCTACTCCAAGAGAAGGCACACTAACCTCAGCAAAAACTATATCGGCTTTTTTTAATTTTTCTTCCAAATCATTATAAATATCCTCATCATTTTGAAAAACTTCATTAGCAATAGTATTTAAATCAGCTATTTGCTTATTAAGAACTACTCCATTTTTTTCCAATTCACTTATCATCGATTTATAAGTATCAATCTTCTGTGTTCCACCATAAATAGAACCACAGACATAAATCAACATAAAAAACACCTCTATATAAAATATCTCTTACTCTTTTACCCCAAAACGATCAAAAGGATAAATTGTAAATCTAGTAGTTCCTTTAACTCTATTGAGTGATATAGTTCCAATAATTCTACTATCAATAGAATCAACACGATTATCACCCAATACATAATATTCACCACTAGGAATCTGAATCTCCTCTATATCATCCGTCCTAGCATGAGAAAAATCTTCTTCAACATATTTACCATTAACATATAATTTATTATCAGCATACTTAATCTTTTCACCAGGTAAACCAATAACTCTTTTTATCAAATAATCATCATTATTTTTAATAACAACAATATCAAATCTTTTAATACCATTAAATTTATAACTTATTTCATTTAAAATCATATAGTCATTATTATGTAATGTATCCATCATAGATGAACCATTAACTCTAACAGGAGTAATAACAAACATTCTTATTAATAAAATAACAACAATGACAATAATATAAGGAATAAATTCCCTAAAAAAATTATTACTTTTATTGATCACATTACTCATAATTTCATCTCCATATAATATATAATTCATTATAACATATAAAAAGTATTATTAATATATTAATAAAAAGAAAAATATTAAATAAAAAAAAGACTAAAAAGTCTTTTAATATTAATTTCTTTCTTTGATACGATAACCGCCAACTTTATCTTTAAGGAAGTTAAGTTTAGCACGTCTAACAACACCTTTACGAACAACTGTAATAGCTGCAACCTTAGGTGAATGAATTGGGAAAGTTCTTTCTACACCAACACCACTTGATATTTTACGAACTGTAAATGTTTCTGAAACAGAACCACCACGACGAGCAACTACAACACCTTCAAAAGCTTGAATACGTTCTCTCTTACCTTCAATAATTTTAACATCAACTCTAACCGTATCTCCAACACGAAATTCTGGCACATTAGGATTAATTTGCTTTTCATTAATCTTGTCAATAATATTTGCCATATAAAAGTCTCCTCTCTAAATATACTTACAAATGATCATATCAAAAACAAACAGCGGATCATTCCGTTAACATCCAAGATTATATCATAATTTAATAACATATGCAACTAAAAATAAAACTTTTATCTATTCTTACCACTCTTGGCATTATTATCAGACAAAACCAAATAATTTTGTAACTCAATAAGCTGTTTTTTTGCTTGTTTTTGCAAAATACTTAACTGCTTAGCCATAAAATTAAGTTCTTCTTTTTCCAAAAAAATGCGATACTTATTTTTAATCTCCTGACGAAATTTTTCCATTCTAGTTAAAGCTAATTTTATAGAATCACCACTATCATCATCACTAACCAAAAGTTCAGTAACATCCGCTAAAATCTTTTTATATTTTTTTTCAACAATTTTAATCACGCAAGGATGAATTAAAATTAAATTAAATATTTTAAGATTATTAATTTTTTCATTGCAAATAATAACAACATTATTTTTTGACGGTAATAAAAAATAAGCTAATTTTTCTAAATCACAAACATTTAAAAATTTTGCCTTAGACGAAATAATTTTATTTTTTTCTATAACGTACACAAAATCACTCACCTTTTAAAATATCTGGTCTTCTTTCCTTAGTTCTTTTCAAACTTTCAGCATAACGATAAGCAGCAATTTTTTTATGATCACCAGATAATAAAACCTCAGGAACCTCCATTCCTTCGTATACTCTAGGCTTAGTATACGTAGGATAATCAAGTAAATTACTATTAAATGAATCATTAACATGTGAACCCTCTTGAATAACCCCTGGTAAAAGTCTTACAATCGAATCAATCAAAACCATACTAGCAAGTTCACCACCAGTAAGCACATAATCACCAATACTAATTTCTAAATCACAAATAGATCTAATTCGCTCATCAAAACCTTCATAATGACCACAAATAAAGATTAAATGTTCCTCTTTTGCCAAATGATAAGCAATAGATTGCTTATAAACAACTCCATCAGGAGTTAATAAAATAACTTTTGTATTATCCCGCTTTAATTTCCGAACGCAATCAAAAATAGGCTGACAAGTTAAAACCATACCATTACCACCACCATAAGGAGTATCATCAACTTTATGGTGTAAATCTAAAGAATAGTCTCTAAAATTATGAATAGAAATTTCAACCTTTTTATTTAAAATAGCCCGTTTCATTATTGATTCATCAAAAACACCACTAAACATATCAGGAAAAAGTGTCAACACATCGATTTTTAACATTAAATTACATCCCTTCAATAAGATCTACAATAACTTCTTTTCTTTTCTTTGAAATTTCCTTTATCATCGGTGAATTAAAAGGTATTAAAATTTCTCTATCAAATTTAACACGCATAATTTTATAATTTGGTGCTGAGTAAAATATTTCCTTTATTATCCCACACTTTCCATCAACAGTCAAACAAGAATAATCAAGTAATTCCTCATCTAATACTAAATCACCCAAAGCAATTTCCTCTTCCATCATATAAACTTTTTTATTTAACAAAAATAATACTTCATTAATATTTTTATAATTATCTAAAGTTATCATATCATATTGCTTATGTTTTCTATAAGACATAATTTTATATTCTATATCATCAATAATTATCTTTTTTCCAACGCAAAATACCTTCTCCTTAAATTGAAAATTACTAATAATTTTTAATTCTCCCTTAACTCCATGTGTAGAAACAATTTTTCCAATATATATTCTTTTCATTTTTATCTCCCTAACTCATAAAGTAAAATACTAGTAGCAATTGCTACATTAAGACTCTCAACATTTTTATCCATATCAATATAAAGATTTTTAGTACACATATTTAATATTTGATCACGTACACCATTTCCTTCATTACCAACTACTAAAGCAAAACGTGATTTCTCTTCACTATTTAAACTTCTAACATCAAAACCATTTAAAACACTTGTCCCATAAACAGGAATTTTTATATTTTGTAACATTGATATAACCTCTATCGCAAAACGATTTACAATATTAATATGTAAAAACATTCCTTGCGTAGCTCTCAAAACTTTAGGATTATATAAATCAACAGTATTTTCACTCAATACAATTGTATCAATATGAAAAGCAACAGCACTCCTAATAATTGTTCCTAAATTTCCAGGATCCTGTATACCATCCAAGATTAATATTTTATCACCTATAATATCATCAGTCTGAATTTTTCTACAAATCCCCATAACATTGCTATGAGTGTCCATTGTTGAAATTTTACACATAACTTCACTAGAAAAATAAGAAAATGGTCCAGGAACAGGAGCATCGATTCCCTCTTCCAATATTAACTCTTCTAAAACCCCGGTTTTATATGCTTCTAATACTAAATGAAGTCCCTCAACTATATACTCACCATATTCATCACGATATTTTTTTTTCTGTAATTTTCGATATTTCTTTACCTTCTCATTTTCCAAACTAGTAATTACCATCAAAATTCTTTCATCTCCTTTCTATATAACTTATATTCAGGCATATTTTCTTCAACCAAAGCCCAAAAATTATTAGAGTGATCAGCATATATCAAATGCGATAATTCATGTACTATAACATAATCCAAATATTTAGTTTCTCTTTTAATTAATTCCAAATTTAAAGTTATAGTTTTAGTCTTTGTATTACAAACTCCCCATCTACTTGTCATTTTTCTTATTTTTAACATTGGAAAAGGAATCTTCCTAGAAAACCTTTCATATATTTTATTTAAATGATCTAAAAATATTTTTTGAGCTTGAGATTTATACCATTTATCTATATCAAGTTTTTTATTTAAAAAAACTTTTTCATTTCCAAAAGCAATATCACAATATTCAACATAAACTATATCATATTGCTTACCCAAATAATTAAATCCTTCATTATTAGCAGCTTTTTTTAATTGTACATTAACCATTTTTACAATTTTTTCATAATTATCCTCAATAAGCTTCTCAATCATCTTATTACTTGCATATTTATTAGTAGTAACCGAAATAACTAAATCCTTTTTTACTCTTATATAAGTATTTCTATTACCACTTTTTTTTTCAATTACTACATCATAATATTTTCCATCAATATTTAACTTCAAGTTTATCACCAATAATATTGTACACTAGAAATAAAAAAAAGAAAAGTAACTCAAATATGAATAAAAAAAGAAGAAAATAAACAACATATAATTAAGGAGGAAAACTATGGATATAAATATTAGAGAACACATAATAAATAATTTTAAAGGTGATGATTACAATACTCTAAAAAATGCAATCGATGAATCAGTTGCTTCACAAGATGAAGTAACATTACCAGGGCTTGGCGTCTTTTTAGAAATAATTTGGGAAAATGCAAGTCAAGAATTAAAAAATGAGTTAATAGAAATTATTAAAAAAAGAGTTGAAAATAAAGAAAAAAATTCCTAAAACAAATTAGGAATTTTTTTATGAATTATTACTTATCACGTACAGAAACATTTAACGTTGTTGTAACTTTTTCAATAATATCATTAAATATTTTCATTACTTCATCATCAGTTAATGTTCTTTCAGTATTCATAAATAACAAATTATAAGCAAGAGATTTCATATTATTTTCAATATGTTCTCCTTCATATAAATCAAACACATCAATACTATGAAGCATACGACCACCAACTTTTTTAATAACCATCTCAATTTCTGAAGATGGCATTTCCTTAGGAACAATAAATGCCACATCTTTTGTAATAGTTGGATATTTAGATGCCTCCTTATATTTTAATGGTTTTACTTTTTGCATTAGTGATTGTAAAGATATTTCACATACATATATTTCATCTTTAGAAATACTTGGATGAATTTGTCCTAAAATACCAATAGGCTTCCTATCAAGTAACACCTGACATGATTTTAAAGGATGCATATCTGCTAAATCACTCTTTACAAAACTATACCTATTTTGGAAACCAAAATAACAAAGAATATCCTCAACAAAACCTTTCATTAAATAAAAATCAACTTTTTTATAACCTTGCCAGCAATTTCCAAGATAATTACCTTGCATTAAAAAAGCTATTTTACTATCCTCTTCATAACTTTTATTATATGTTTTTGCAATCTCATAAATAGATATGTCTTCTACTTTACGAGCTTTATTATATTGATATACTTGAAGTAGTGATGGAATTAAAGTAGTTCTAACAACACTCTTATCAATACTCATAGGATTAGGTAAAACTACTTTCTCTTTATTTTCATAATCAAATAATTTAGCCATTTCTGGAGAAACTAAAGTATAAGTTTTAACCTCATTAAATCCCAAACTACGTAATCTTTTAGAAACTTCTTTACGATATTTAATATCACCTACATATTTTCCTCTTCTAATACCAATCTTTGGTAAAGTAGAAACTAAATTTTGATATCCATAAAGTCTAACGATTTCCTCAGCTATATCATTAACATTAGGATCAATATCAAGTCTTCTATTAGGAATAATTACTCTAAATTTTCTATCTTCTATAGTATATGAAAAATCAAGTCTTTCAAGCTCCTTTTTCATATCTTCCTCTGTAATTTTAATACCTAACATTTTATCAACTTCTTCAGGATAAAATTCAACTATCTTTTCTTCTTTTAAAATATTATCATAACTAACCATTCCTGAAACAACTGTTGCATCAGCATATTTTTCAAGCAAATGGCAAGCACGATTTATTGCCATCAAAGTATACTCATAATTTAATCCCTTACCATAACGAATACTAGCCTCACTTCTAAGATTTAAATTATTAGCTGTATAACGAATACTAACCGCATCAAATATAGCACTTTCAATTAAAATATTTACAGTTTTTTCAGTAACTTCAGTACTTTCTCCACCCATAACACCAGCAATACATACAGGTTTTTCAAAATCGGTAATAACTATATCATTACAAGATAAAGTTCTTTCTTTACCATCTAAAGTCGTAATTTTTTCAGATTCAAAAGCATCTCTAACTAATACCTTATCACCTAAGCTATCCTTATCAAAGAAATGTAGTGGCTGACCAAACTCTAACATTACATAATTAGAAATATCAACTACATTATTAATTGGTCTCATACCAACAGCAAGAAGTCTTCTCTTTATAAAATCTGGCGATTCTTTAATTGTTACATTTTTAACCATTTTAGCCAAATAATATGGACATTTATCAGTTTTTACTTCTAACTTAAAACAATCAGAAATATTATCACTATTATCCTCAGTATAAGAACAATCTGGCAATTTAACTTTTCTATTTAAAATTGCAGCTATCTCATATGCAAATCCAATATGATAATAACAATCGTTATTACGATGTTTATGAATATCAAGTTCATACAAAGTAGATTCAAGTCCTAAATAAACAAGTGGATCTTTTCCAATAGGTGCATTATCACTTAACTCTTCAATTCCTCGATTATATGCTTCATCTGTTTTCTCCTCTAATCCAAGCTCATATAAAGCACAAATCATACCATTAGATTCAACACCACGAATTTTACTAGCCTTAATTTGAAAATTACCTGGCAAAATTGCACCTGGTAAAGCCACAATTACTTTTAATCCTTCACGAACATTAGGCGCACCACATACTATCTGTTGCAACTCGCAAGAACCAATATCTACTTGACATAGATGTAAATGATCACTATCAGGATGATCAATACAACTAATAACTTTACCGATTACTAAATTATCAATATGATTAGTAATTACTTTTTCTATATTAATTCCAGCTTCCGTAATTTTAACAGCTAATTCTTCTAAATCTTGATCACTAATATCAATATAATCTTTTACCCATTCTAAACTAATCATTACTTTCAAACTCCTTTCTATCAAAAATCTTAACCTCACGTAAATCTGTATTATAAAATACACGCAAATCATTTATATCATATTTTAGCATTGCCATACGTTCTGCACCAAAACCGAAAGCAAAACCACTCCAAATATCAGGATCATATCCGCTCATGCGAAGTACATTAGGATGTACAATACCAGCACCAGCAACAGTAATCCAACCAGTATTTTTACATATATTACATCCTTTGCCTCTACAATTAAAGCAACTAATATCAACTTCTACAGATGGCTCTGTAAATTGATAATAGCTAGGTCGAAAACGTGTTTCAATATCTTTACCAAATAACTTTTTTATAACAACATCAATTGTCCCCTTTAAATCAGATAAAGAAATATCCTTATCAACAAGCAATCCCTCAATCTGCATAAATTGATGTGAATGTGTCGCATCATCATCATCACGACGATATGTTTTACCAGGACAAATAACTCTAATAGGAACCTCACCCTTACCTTTTAACATCGTACGAACTTGTACAGGAGAAGTTTGACTACGAAGCAATATTTCCTCACTTTCAAGATAAAAAGTATCTTGTGCATCACGAGCCGGATGACCCTTAGGAATATTTAACATTTCAAAATTATATTTATCCTCTTCAATTTCTGGCCCATCAACAACATCATAACCCATTGACATAAATACATCTTCTACTTCTTCAATTAATTTTTCCAAAATATTAGGACTACCAATAGGTATTCTTGAACTTGGTAAACTGATATCTATTGCTTCGCTTGCAAGTTTAGAATTTAATTCAGCTTCTTCTAATTTATTTTTCAAATTATCATAGTTTTCTTGAAATAATAAACGAATTGAATTTACTTGTTGACCAAAATTCTTTTTTTCTTCATTAGGAATATTTTTAATTTCGCTATTTAATTCTGTAATAAGTCCCTTCTTACCTAAATACTTTATTCTTAATTCATTTAAATCTTTCAAATTATGAATATTTTTTAAATCTTCTTCCAAAAGCTTTCTAATTTCATCAATTTTCATTTAAACATCTCCTTTACTTTACTTAAATGGCTTAATTTCATTGCCAAAACATATTTAATCTAGACTATAGTAATAATAAATTTTCTAGGACATAAACATTTTAAATTAAATTATCATAAATTTAACTTAAAAATAATTACCTAAAAAAAATGACTATAAATGTAAGGACGAAAAAACGCGGTACCACCTTACTTTATAGTCATTTACTATACACTCTATTCTTTTAACGCAAGAAATACGCTTACTATTAATAAGAACTCCTAGGACGAATTCATAAACACACAACTCTTGTTTTCACCAACCACAAGATCTCTATAAGAAGTTTTGTTTATTACTACTTCCTAATCAACATCGATATATCAAAGATTATAACATAAAATTATAAATTTGTAACAGTAAATTTAATTTATTTATAAAAAAACTTACTATACAGTAAGTAATTCTTGTTCTTTATCTTTCAATTTTAGTTCAACTTTCTTATTATATTCATTAACAATATCTTGAATCTGCTTTTCTAAACCTTTTTGTTCATCTTCAGAAAGCTCTAATTTCTCCAACTCTTCCAAAGCTTCACGACGCTTATTTCTAATTGCTACCTTCGCATCTTCAGCTAATGCTTTTACCTGCTTTACAAGTTCCCTTCTTCTTTCTTCTGTTAATTCAGGAATGATAATTCTAATTGTTTCGCCATCATTACCAGGATTATAGCCCAAATTAGAAGCTAAAATTGCTTTTTCAATACCTTTTAAACAACTTTTATCAAAAGGTTTAATTAATAATTGTCTAGCTTCAGGTACTGAAATAGTTGCTAATTGTTTTAAAGGTGTCATACTACCATAGTACTCAACCATAATACCATCTAAACTAGAAGGATTAGCTCTCCCAGCTCTAACAGTTGTAAACCGTTTTTCCAAAGATTCAATAGCCTTATCCAAATTATCACTAAAACCTAAAATAATCATTTCACTATCCATTAATTCATCGCTCCTTAAAAATATTATATTATAAATAATAAAGAAAGAAAAGAAAAATTAATAATTTTAAAGGCACTTATTAAATAATAATAACTTTTACTCTCTAATAAACTTTTCAATTAATAATAAACAATTTTCACTATAATCATTTTTAAATTTTTCTAAATCATCTTCATCATCAATATCATACATTTTTAATGCATCATCATTATAACCAACTATTTTTCCATTCTTTACAAAATATATTGAAGGAACGGCCAAATAACCATCACCATTGTCATCAATAGTTAAATTATCACCAAGCAAATTAATTAGTTGATTATAAGAATCTTCTTCATTATTCTTAATTGAAACAGGATTATAATAATAAACTTTGCTAATATTTTTTTCCTCAACTAAATCACTAAAAATTTTAACCAAATCAGACAAATAATCTTGATCGGAATTTCCAAAAAAAACAATCCCTGTACCACTTTCAAACAACTCAAGTACTTCATCAATTGACGCATAAGTAAAAACATTATCTTTACTTATAGCATATTCAGATGCAAAAATTTCTGCATCTGTTACTTCATCAGTTTTTTTAACAGAACAACCAGAAATAAAAAACATAATAATAAACAAGATTACAACTTTTTTCATAAAATCCTCTACTCAAAATATAATATTTTATATATTTTTCCACCTATAAAATTTAATTAATAATTCTAACAAAATAAAATTTAATTCTCAGTAACAGTTTGCTTTTTTGCAGATGATTTTTCTGCCGCAGCTGCTCTTTCTGCTATTATTCTAGCTTTTTCAGTAACAATCGCGTTTCGTGCTGCATCTATTTCAGCAGGAAATGAGTCAAGTGCACTAACAGCGGCTGAAACAGTACCATTAAAATCATCAACAATTTTACCCAAATTTACTCCCCCAATTTGGAAAAGATTTAATTCATCAGCAGTAAAATTTAATTTTGTATTTTCCATAGAACAATTTTTGCTTATAAGATCAGCAGTATAATTGGGATTACTTAAATATCCAACTTGCGTTTCAAAATCCTCTCGTGCACCTAAATCAAATTTAATTAAACCATCATTAGCAAGATCAACAAATTTCTTATAATCAAAAGTATAGCCATCCTCACTTGGTAAAATATTATTAACCAAAAAATCAATATTACTATAATTAGATTCTGAAACAGTAGTATTAGTAGATAAATAATCACCATAATAATCAGTTGATGAAGATGGTACAATACCATTACCATATGCAAATTTTTCATAATCACCATATACAGTAGCATCAACATCAGACCTTAATTTAAAATATTCATCTCCAGCTTCCTGAGTAATTTCACCATCTTCAACAGCTTTAGAAATAGCACTATCTAAATCTTTCAAATACTGCTGATATTCTTCAGGAGAATTTAATCCTCGATGATTTCCACCAACGGATACATTTTTAGGATCTGACCAATCATGATATTTATTGATTATATCTTCAACCGCTGAAATAGGTTTATCACTTGTAATTGTTATAGGAGATTTACTACCAGGAGGAGTAAAATCATATGTATAAGTCTTCTTATCACTACCAAAATACATCGCATCAGATCTAGAAACACCAATCATACTTCCTTTTTGCAAGTTTCTTATTTGCTCTAAACTATCAGATTCAGAACTACTAACTGGAAATGAATAAAGAATATCTCCTTCGGGAGTACAAATATCATATGTATAATTAGAATTACCATTTAAATCATTATGAAACCCATCAGCAATTACAAAATCTTTTGTAAAAGTAGATAATTCATTTTGATTAAGAGGTACACCATTTTGAATTTTTTCAACAAGAGAATCAGCCACAGAATTAGTAGCTGTTGAATATGATTTTGGTCCTTGAACAAACTCAGGAGTTGTAGGAACTGGATTACTAGCTTGAATCGACTCAACTGTACCGTTACCTAAAACCACTTTAACAGAAGAATCATATCCTTCATTCAAAGTATTAAATTGTGATACAAACTTTTTAGCATCATCGTAAGACATTGAGTTTACATAATCGACAAACTTTTGAAATTCCTCAGGTGAAGATTCAATTGTGCCAAAATTATAAATTCCAGAATTTAAAAATTGATCAAAATTATCCATAAAAAACTTCTCCTTATTAATAATAATGTTTTTATAAAAGTTATATATTCAAAATTTAACTATATAATTAAATTTTTAAAATTTCATCTTTTAACTTTAAAGAATTAAATTTTTCATTTTCAGCTTTTTCTTCAACTGTTTCATCACCATTATCAAATATATCATCCGAAAGATCATCTAATTCAGAATCATCATCCAACAATTCCTCTTCTTCTAATGAATTATCCTTTTTAGAATCATAGTAAACCTTACCACCTAAAGCTGCAGCTGCTGATACGCTTAAACCGATAGCTCCAACAACTCCAGCACTTTTAGTTGAATCAAGTACTCCTTTAGTAGATGAAGAACTAGTCATTGAAGGAAATATAGCAGAAGAAAATGAGGAAGCACTATCAACAATATTAGAATCCACAATTTCATCAGAAAGATTATCTGAATCAAGCTCAGGAATTAAAGAACTTTCTGTTGTACCAAAAACTGTACCATTACTTCCCAAAGAAGAAACAATATTTTCAGGCAAAACAATATTTTCATCATCAACATTAAAAGACTGATTACTATCATCTTTTCCAGTTATTGTAACGTTTTCTTCATTAGGTGTCATTTCTAATTTATTATCACCATTACTATTTACTACTCCTGAACTATTAGAATTTCCACCGCCAGATCCACCACTAGATCCACCACTAGGTGAAGATGAAGGATTAGTGCCCCCCAAAATATCATTAATTGCATTTTTATAATTTTGATTATCCCAAACACCATCACTATAATCACTAATAGCACCTTTTACAGTCTCCAACTTACCACCAGAACCTGTAATACTATCAACTGCATCACAAATAGACTGTAAAGCGCTACTTACCTCACCTTCTTCAGGGCCAGAATAACTAACCGCAGGATCCTGTGCAGCATAACTAATAAGTTCAGAAATTTGATTTTTTAATATCTCAGCAACATCAGTATAAGTTGAAGAATAATTAGTAAATTTTGATACAACACTAGAATATGAACTATCATTCCAAATCATATTATCATACATAAAAAATCACCTCGGCAAATACTAAATAAAGTATAACATAAAAAAATTACAAAATAAACAATTAAAACAAAATGCAATAAAACAATACACTATCAAAACAAGAAATTTTCAAATATATTAATAACAAATAAAACTATTTTAAAAAAAATATCGAATAAATCGATATTTTCACTATATAATTATGAATTTTTAATTTGATTCATAACCTCATCGGCAAAATTATCTTGACGTTTTTCAATACCTTCTCCAACAGCAAATCTTGTCATTGAACAAATTTCTCCACCATTATTTTTAACATAGTCAAGAACAGAAAGACCAGAATCTCTTATAAATGCTTGTTCTTCTAAACATATTTCCTTATAAAATTTATTTAATCTACCAACAACCATTTTCTCAGCAATTTCCTCTGGCTTTCCTTCAGCCATAACTTGTTCCTTAATTATATGTGATTCTCTTTCAACGATATCCGCAGGAACTTCATTTCTTCTTAAAGCTGTTGGATTCATTGCAGCAGCTTGCATAGCAACGTCTCTAGCAACTTCATTATTGCCACCTTTAACTACTACTACTACACCAATCTTTCCACCCATATGCTTATATGTACCAAATACTTCATCATCATTTTTAGTTATTTTTTCAAAACGTCTTAAACTAATTTTTTCTCCAATTTTAGCAACTAAAGCAACTAATTTATCACCAATTGTTTCATCACCATCAGAAATTGCTAAAACATCTTCAACGCTTGAAACATCATTAGCTAATATTTGATCAGCCAAATAATCAACAAAATCAGTAAATTCTACATTTTTAGCAACAAAATCAGTCTCTGAATTTACTTCAAGCATAACAACTGTATTACCATCAACTTTTATTTGACATAATCCCTCTGCTGCTACTCTACTTTCTTTCTTTGCTGCTTTTGCTATACCCTTTTCTCTTAACCAATCACAAGCTTTTTCAATATTACCCTCACAAGCTTCTAATGCTTTTTTACAATCAAGCATTCCAGCTCCAGTTTTTTCTCTTAATTCTTTTACATCTTTTGCAGTAAACATACATTTCCTCCTTTTAATTTACAAAAATATTATATCGTATTTTCACATAATAGAAAACAAAAAAAGCAAAAGGAAGGTAATTACCAACCTTCCCTCCTAATTTCAATAAAACTTATTTAGTTAAAGCTTCTACTAATTCAGCTTTTTTCATTGTAGAATAACCCTTAATATCAGCATCTTTTGCTAATGACTTTAATTCAGCTAATGTTAAAGACTCTAAGTTAGTAGATACTGTAGTATTATCTTCTACATTTGTTTTTTCATCTAAAGAAACATTTTCTACAACTGCATCTTTTTTTACAGCTTTTTTCTCATTTTTAGTTTTATCATCATCGCTAATAAAATCAATAATTTCATTTCCATTAACTTCAGCAATAGCATTAGTTAAAACACCTATTAATAATTTAACTGAACGAACAGCATCATCATTACCAGGAATAACATAATCTACTACATCAGGATCACAATTAGTATCTACAATACCAAATACAGGAATTCCTAAAATATGAGCTTCCTTAATTGCAATTTCTTCTTTACGAGGATCAACGATTACTAATGCTTGTGGCATTTTCTTCATTTCTCTTATTCCTCTTAAGTTTTTATTTAATTTATCATATTCTTTCTTTATTTGAATAACTTCTTTTTTAGGTAAAGCTTCAAAAGTACCATCACTTTCCATAGCTTCAATTTCTTCCATTCTTCTAATTCTAGAACGAATAGTTCTAAAATTAGTTAAAGTACCACCTAACCATCTTTCATTTACAAAATACATATTTGTTCTAAGAGCAGATTCTTCTGCAGCTTCTTGAGCTTGTTTCTTTGTTCCAACAAATAAAACTTTACCACCATTTTGAGCAATTGTTTTCATTGCTTCATAAGATTCTTCGAGTTTTTTTACTGTTTTTTGTAAATCGATAATATATATATCATCTCTTGTAGTAAAGATATATTCCTTCATTTTAGGATTCCATCTTCTTTTTTGATGTCCGAATTGAACACCAGCTTCTAATAAATAATTCATTGATACAATATTCATAAAATTCTCCTTCGTTTTTCTTCTATTAGTTTCTAATACTAATCACCATATTTTGGCACTAGATAAGTAAATCCGCTAATATGCTTATTTTGTTAAAGCTTCAACAATGTCAGCTTTTTTCATTCCTGTAACATCAATATTTTTTTCTGCAGCTATCTTTTTTAATTCAGCAACTGTCATTTTTGAATAATCAGGTGTTTCCTTAATTTCATTTTTTTGACTTTTACCTTCTTTAGAAGCCTTTGCATTTTTTATAGTAACTTCGCTACCAGTAACTTCTGTAGCCTTAACTATCTTTCCTGCTTTTCCATCCCTAGCAACATTAACAAATTCTGTAAACATTTTTGGATCATTAATTGCTATTTCAGATAACATTTTACGATTAACTTCAACACCAGCCTTAGTTAAACCCTCAATAAATCTTGAATAACTAATATCATTTTGACGACATGCAGCATTAATTCTTGTAATCCATAATTTTCTAAAGTCTCTTTTCTTTTGTCTTCTATCTCTAAATGCATATTGTCCAGAATGCATTAATTGTTCCTTAGCTGTCTTATATAATCTATGTTTGCTTCCAAAGTAACCTTTAGCAGCCTTCAATACTTTTTTATGACGAGCTTTTGTTACTGCTCCATTCTTTACTCTTGCCATATCTCATTTCCTCCTTCACAATTTCTTTAGATTAAATTTTTCAATCTATTTTGGTCTGCTTTACTTAAGCTTGACCCTTTTCTATTCTTTCTATTTACTGCTGTTGGCTTAGAACCAGTATTATGACGACTTCCTGGTTTTCCAATTTTACAATCATTTTTACGTTTTGTTAAAACTTTTGCTGTTCCTTTATGTGTCTTAATTTTTGGCATATTTAATTCCTCCTACTATTTATCTTTTTTAGGCACTAACAACATTGTCATTGTTTTACCTTCTAACTTAGGCTTTTGTTCTATATCCGCATAATCTGCAACTCTAACTGCAAAACGTTCAAGAACATCTTTTCCTAAATCTGTATGCGCAAGCTGACGTCCTTTAAAACGAACAGTTAATTTTATTTTATCTCCTTTTTCAAGATATTTAGTTGCATTTCTAAGTTTTGTTTCGAAATCCCCTACATCAATAACAGGTGACAAACGATATTCTTTAAGTTCAGCCATATTAGCTTTTTGTTTTTTTAATGCTTCTTTTTCCTTCTTTTGCTTTTCATAACGATATTTATTATAATCCATTACTTTGCAAACAGGAGGATTCGCATTAGGACTAATAAGAACCAAATCAAGTGCGGCATAAGATGCCAAAGTTAGAGCATCCTGAATTGACTTAATTCCAACTTGTTCACCATTTGGACCTATCACCAACACCTCTTTAACCTTAATTTGATCATTAATCAACATGTTATTTTTATTGTTTGCGATAAAAAACACCTCCATAAAATAAGAAAAGCGGATATAGCTATATATCCACTTAAACCACAATAAATAAACTACTAAATTATTTATTAGGCATTTGACCCATCGTTATTCACAGATCGGGTGGATATAAATCTCTTTCCTTTTTCCTTTGACTAGTACAATTATATGCACTAATACACCATTTGTCAACAATTATTTTATATTTTATCTAGTTCTTTCTAAGTTTTTTGTTTTTACATTATAACAACCATAATAAAATGCACCTGCAAAATTTCTTCCAGCCTTACTAGCATCGTTTAAACCATATGGACTAGATGCACTATTTGAATAATAATTTGGATTAGTAATTGTATCTATTGAACTAAAAGTAACATTAGATATGTTTCTTTCACGTAATTCATTAGCAATTACTTTTCGCATATTAATATGGAATAAATTATCATCACCCATAGTAATAGCACCATCCCATAAACGTCTATCAGTAGCCCATTTTGGATATGAATCATAAGTCCAACCTGTTCCTGCACATGCACTAATATAAGCAATAATATCATCATCTTTACAATCATAAGCCTTTTGTAAAGCATCAGCAACCATCATAGGCATTCTCATATCTATCAATTCAGCACTACAATGTGCAATTGCTGTAACGCCTTGTTTCACATCACTCATCATCACAACAGGACAATCGGCAACTGGATGTCCAATTACAACACCTGGAAGTTTATCAGTTATAACTAAAATATCTTCAGGAATATCAGTCCATCCTTTAGGATTAGCTTCAACATAATCACTTGTAATTTCAAAATAAGACCCATCTTTCTTAACTTGATCAGCCATATACATTAATTCACCATTAAAGCCATAATGTTCTCCCATTTCCAATCTTCGTCTCATAAAATCTTCTCTAATTTCTTCTTTTGTCATCCAATCTGGATAAAATCTCTTAGCAGTATTCATATTACCAAATTTTTTTCCAACATCAACAATTCTTATTTTACTCATAATAAAATCCCCCTCAATAATTGCTCATATTATAACACATAAAACATAAAATGTCAATTATTAAATCTCCTAGCAAATTTTAATGTTTTACATTTTTTTATATGATATTCTTCACAAGCATTTAAAAAAGCATCAATTATTTTTCTCGAATTCTCATCAAAATCGTAACTTATTTCTGGGTGCCATTGTACTCCAATGTTAAAATCATTATCTAAATATTCAATTCCTTCAATAATACCATCTTCACTCACTGCACAAACCTTATACAAATTATTTTCTGTAGAATGATAATTATGAAAACTATTAACATCAATCTCTTCTTTACCCAAGATATCATATAATTTTGTATTTTTCATTATCATAATTTTGTGAGAAAAACCAAAATCATCATCCTGACAATGATTAATTGATGTATTATTTTTTTCTAACACAACATCCTTTTTATAGCAACTCAATAACTGCATTCCCAAACATATTCCTAAAACAGGAATATTCTTTTTAATACACATATCCAATAAATATCTATCATAAGGACAAAACTTAATTCCCCCTGGAAAGATTATTCCATCACACATATTAAGACTAATATCAATTGTATTCATCTCTTCAAATGTTAACTCTTTAAAATCAGACCCTTTAGTATTCATATAATCAACATCTTGTACTGGCGCAATTGGTAATACATATCCACCAGCTTTCTGAACTGTTCTTCTTAATTTCTCACTCAAATATGTAATACAACGCCCATCGCCTAATTTCTGATACCTAAGCGGAACACCTATAACTTGCATTAATATCACCTCTACATTAATTATATAGTCAAAATAAATAAGAAAGCAAACAAAAATCTTAAATAAATACTTTTGATTATGTTAGAAAATTAACTTCATTTGCCAACAACGCATAAATTAATCATTACAATATTTATAAAAGTATTATGCCCAAATCTTAATAAAAAAGATAGAAAAAATTTCCATCTTTATTTTTAATTAATCAAATTAAATGTACTGTTAGCTTCCATTAAAGGTCTTATATGTTCAACAAGTCCATCTTTATCTTTACCAATTAATCTAGCTAATTTAGATGCAATCAAATTAGTCTCATGATCACCTTTTAAAACAAAATCAACAATTGAGTCTTTAAGACCTAATTTAGTTTTTGCTAAACTTAATATTAAAGCTTTATTTTTAATTATCAAGGTTGCCTCTGCCAAATCGTAAATTCCATTATTATCAAACATACTTGTATCCTTATACCCCTTAAATAAAGTATCTTGTTCTTCCATTCCAAGTTTTTTAGCAATTCCATAAGCTAATGCTAATTCTCTTCTTTCAATAAGTGACTTATTCAAATATTCTTCCTCCGAAAGTCCCAATTTATCTTTCACTATCATATAAGCTTCCCGTTCATTTGGAAAATCAACAACCTCTTCAAATCTCATAAATCACATCCCCTTAAAATTTTATTCTCTCTTCAATATAATTTCTAACTTCTTCAATTTTTAAAACTACTTGTTGCATTGTATCACGATCTCGTAATGTAACTGTTCCATTATTAATTGTTTCATCATCAACTGTAATACAATATGGCGTTCCAATAGCATCTTGTCTTCTATAACGCTTACCAATCGATGCAGTTTCATCATAAGCTATCATAAAGTCTTTACTTAAAGCTTGATAAATCTCTCTAGCCTTATCACTATGATACTTCTTATTTAATGGTAATACTGCAGCTTTATAAGGAGCTAAATATGGAAGTATTCTTAAGATTTCTCTTGTTTCTCCATTTTCTAATTCCTCATTTTCATAAGCATTACAAAGAAAAGCCAAAACCGTTCTATCCAAACCTAATGATGGCTCAACTACATAAGGTATATATCTCTCATTAGTTTCAGGATCCAAATATCTCAAATCAGCACCAGAATGTTCAATGTGAACAGATAAATCATAATCAGTACGATCTGCTATTCCCCATAATTCACCCCAACCCATTGGATATAAAAATTCAATATCAGTTGTTGCTTTACTATAAAAAGATAACTCTTCTTTAGCATGATCGCGATATCTTAAGTTTTCATCTTTAATACCTAAACTTTTTAACCAATCAATACAGTAATTCTTCCAATAGTTAAACCACTCTAAATCAGTATTTGGTTTACAAAAAAATTCAAGTTCCATTTGTTCAAATTCTCTTGTACGAAATGTAAAGTTTCCAGGTGTAATTTCATTTCTAAATGACTTACCAGTTTGTCCTATACCAAATGGTACTTTAGCACGCATTGTTCTTTGAACATTTAAAAAATTAACAAAAATTCCTTGAGCAGTTTCTCCACGAAGATAAACTTTACTTTTTGTATCTTCAGTAACTCCCTGGTTAGTTTCAAATAATAAATTAAATTTTCTAATAGGAGTAAAGTCTTCAGCCCCACATTTAGGACAAGCTATATGATTTTCTGAAATAAATTTTTCAATTTTTTCATTTTCCCATCCATCACCAGTTTCTTCTCCCTTAGTAAATTCCTCAATCAATTTATCAGCACGATGACGACTCTTACATTTTTTACAATCAATCAAAGGATCGTTAAAATTAGTAACGTGACCACTTGCTACCCAAACTTCGGGATTCATTAAAATAGCCGCATCTAATCCATAATTATAAGGATTTTCTTGAATAAACTTTTTCCACCAAGCACGGCGAACATTTTCTTTTAATTCTCTTCCTAATGGACCATAATCCCAAGTATTAGCAAGTCCACCATATATTTCACTACCTTGAAATATAAAACCATACTGTTTACAATAATTAACTAACTTTTCCATTGTTAATTTTTCCATTTAAAATCCCTCCATTTTTAACTGTAATACTTTATCATTATTAAGCTTATTTTCTCTAACTAAATCATTATGCTTTTTTATCAAACTAGTAGCATAAGGAACTAACATAGTTGGTATATGAACTTTTCTCTTATCACCTAAATCAGAAATAGTAAATTGATTTCCTGTATATGCGTCCCCCTCACTATTCAATTCATCATAAATTTGAACATACTTAGAATCAAATACATAAGATAAAACATTATCTAAAAATACAAGTTCTGAATCAACTAATTTTTTATTTCTTCCAACTGTCTTTTCCAGTGCCAAACCAAAATTTATTATGGAATTAGATTCCCCTTCATAATAAGTTTTTCCAGCTTCACATCTAAAGAAAATATCACAAGTATCATCTATTTCCAAATTACTTAAAAACCTATCTCTATCAATTTTATATTTTTCAAAAACTTGAGAAATAAACTCTTGACTAATACCTTTACCAAGTCTTAATCTTCTCTTATTACCACAATAATCAATTCCATCAATAATTAAAAAACTTTTTTTATCAATTAAAACTGAATCAGATATTCCAGTTATCATATCATAATCTAAAAAATAATCTATTACTTTAGATATTTGTTCATTATCATCTAAATTAGCAATTTGACTAGATATTGGATTATCTAATCCCTTAAACATTTCTCTTCCATAATCAATTCTTATAAGCTTTCCTCTTAAATCAACTCTTTGTACTACAATATTATTTTTAAAAATAGTTAATAAATTATAATAATTTGAATCAAGTGCTCGTAATCCTGAAATTTCCATAAAACCTCCTAAAATAAAAAACTTCTAGAATATATGCAAGGACGAATATAAATCCGCGGTTCCACCTTACTTATTCTAGAAGAATCAACTTAAAATTATACTGCTAACAGCTTTCCACACTGGTCATCACACATATACCAATAATATACTAATAATTAAAAAAGTTGTCAATACTATCTTTATCTATCTTTATCTATCATAACAAATATAATTATTTCCTATATATTCATTTGGTTTATTTTCTTTATAAATTCTCTACTCTTTAAATAAATTCCAGTATATCGTTCATAATATTGTTCTAAAAACATCGAAATATCATGACTAACTACATTTGAAATTTCCAATTTTGTAATACTTTTAACATCAACATAATAAAGTATTCTAATCATTTTAATAGTTTTTTCATCAACTAACCCTTCATTTCTATAGCAATTCCTACATACATATCCACCAGCATCAGCAGATAAAGTAATAATTTGTTTAGTACTTCCACAATTACTACAAAAATCCAAACATGGACCAACACCTAAAAAATTCAATAATTTTAATTGTAAAATATCAGTTAATGACGATGGATTAAAACCACTATCTAATTTTTCTAATACGTCACACAATAATGTTAATATTTCAGAATCATTATTCTGTCTAACAACTTGCAACACTAAATCAATCATAAAAGATGCATAACTTATTCTTTCTAAATCCATCATAATATTAGAAAAAGAATTAATTAAATCAACGCTAATTAAAGTAGATATACCATTTGGCTTAAAATAAACATTAAATTTACCATATATAAATTTACAACTTACACCACGCAACTTACTCTTAACATTGCGACACCCTTTAGACATGATTCCAATAAGACCATAATCTTTTGTTAATACATTAAGAATTTTACTAGATTCACCATAGTTAGTCTCACTTAAAACAATTCCTTCAAAACTCTCTATCTTCAATAAAATCACTTCTTTTTTATTTTTTGTAATAAATTATAATACTTAATATCTCCAGTTTTTTTAAATAAATCCCATAAAACATCTATCATAAAATCACCTCTACTAATATAATGATGATTTTATCAAATTATTATACAATTATTTTTTATTCATCTATATCCTTAAGACCAAGTTCCAAAAAATATTTTTCTTGATCTCGCCAATTTTTTAAAGTTTTAACATAAGTCTGCAAAAAAACTTTTTTTCCTAAAAATTTCTCCATATCAATTCTGGCTCTAGAACCAATCTCTTTTAACATCAACCCATTTTTACCAATAATAATTTTTTTCAAATTATCACGATCTACTACAATCAAAACTTGAATATTAACTAAATTTTCCTCTTCTTCATAGTTTTCAACATAACAAGTAACTGTATGTGGAATTTCATCATGAGTAAGTTCCATCACTTTTTCACGCACAAATTCACTCATAATAAAACGCATACTAACATTAGTAAGCTCATCATCTGAATAAATTGCATCACTATCAGGTAATTGCTTCTTTATACATTTTACAAGTACATCAATATTATCTTTTTTTATAGCTGATATCGGAATAATCTCTGCAAAATCATATATTTCTTTTAATTTAGAAATCCTCTCCAATAAAATCTCTTTATTTTGAATTTGATCAATTTTATTCAATAATAAAAATATTGGTATACCTTTATCTTTTATTTTATTAAGAACAAACTCATCACCTTTACCAAAACCTTTTGAAATATCAACTAAAAATAAGATAACATCAACACCCTCAACCGAATTATAAGCTTTTTTATTTAAAAGAGTTCCAAGCTTATGCGTCGGTTTATGAATTCCTGGTGTATCTACAAATATAATTTGAGAATCAGAATCATTATAAATTCCTTGAATAATATTTCTAGTAGTACCACTAACATTTGAAGTAATAGCTAACTTTGTTCCAATTAAACTATTAAGAAGTGTGCTCTTTCCAACATTAGGTCGACCAACTAAACTAACAAAACCGCACCTCATTATTGCAAATCCTCACTATCAAAAGGATATGGACAAAGAGCAGAAACCTCATATTCCCTATATTCACCACTTGTAGACCACACTCTAATAATTGCATCTTTATCAAAAAATTCTGTAATTACCTGTCTACATATAAAACAAGGCATTCCTATTTTACCACTAGCAACCATTACATTTAATTCCTTAAATTGCCCTTTTTTATATCCCGCACTTACAGCCGAAACAATAGCAGATCTTTCTGCACAAATTCCAGCACCATAACTAGCATTTTCAACATTAACACCTTTAAATTCACAACCATCATCCATAACTAGAACTGCAGAAACAGCATAATTAGAATAAGGAGAATAACTATTTTTATGTAATTCTAATAATTTTTCTTTCATTATAAAATCCCTCCTATAAACACAATAATCTTAGGTATAAATATAACAAGACCTATAATTGCTGATAAAATAGCCATCATCAATACTCCTGCACTAGCTGTATCTTTAGCAGCCTTTGCTAATGGATGAATATTAGGAGAAGCCAAATCAACAACATATTCAATGGCCGTATTAAAAAATTCAGCCATAAGTACAAAACCAATTAACACTAAACAAACCAACCATTCACCATAGCTTATTTTAAATAAAAATCCAAAAATAATAACACATAAAGCCATAAATGTATGTATTTTAATATTTTGTTCCCTTCTATAAGTTGCCTCTATACCACTAAAAGCAGCCTTAAAACTTCTACCCAATCTCTTAAAATCAAGCTTGTTATCAAATACAATTTTTCTTCTTCTAAACTTATCTAGTAATGCCATATATCAAAAGAACCTCCTCTTGTTTTTGAAACATTATTTCCTCATCTTCCTTACACATATGATCATATCCTAATAAATGATAAAAACCATGTACTGCCAAAAATGCAAGTTCTCTCAATAAACTATGTTGAAACTCTAATGATTGACTTCTAGCTTTATCAATAGATATATAAATATCCCCAAGAATTCTCTCGTCTCCTCCAACAATTAAAGTATCATCATCTTCTAAGGCAAAAGTAATAACATCTGTTTCTCTATCGATATTTCTATATTTAAAATTAAGTTCATGAATATATTCATTATCTACAATAATTAAATTAAACGAAGTGTTCTCAAGCTTTTCTTTTTCCATTGCTTTATATAAAACTTTTTCAACCTCATTAAGTTCTATAATATCTTCTCCAACCTGATTAAAAATTTCAATCTTATTCATTAAACTCCTCCTACATCAATACAATAATAACAAAAATAAGTATTATTAATGCCAAAATATTTAAAATTAAATCATTTTTAAATAATTTAGGCAACCTATACCATAACTTATCTATAAGAAAATAAATAAAAAATCCCAAACATCCCCCTAAAAGATTAAGCAGTATATCATCTACATCAAACACTCTTCCAATGACTAGTTGAACTGTTTCAATTGAAATAGATGCAATTAAAGTTAATATACATGACACACTCAATTTTTTATTACGTAATAAATAACTAGCAAAAAAACCGTATGGCAAAAACAATAACATATTTCCTAAAACATTTTTTAAAAATAAACGGCTACCAATATTATAACGCAGTATTTCTTGAAAAGGAATAAAATTATTTGTAGACCATGAAACATCATCTTGAAATGTAACTACTTGAAACAAACACATAATATAAATAACAAAACTTAACATTAAAAGTTCTTCATAAAATACAAACCTTTTCTCATTTTTATATTTAAAAATATAACCTACCCTAAGCGATATTAATATAATAGATGAAATAAGTATCATTGGCCACGTAGAATTAACAACCCCCTGTATTGTCCTCGTTAATGGTTCAAACACATAATCACTCTCCTATATCAACAATTTCAACATTACCCGTAATATCTTCTTTTACTTTAATAAATACCTTTACTATTATTTTACTATTTTTTATATTCTTTTTCAAAACTTTTTTAGATACAATATCTCCATTATTACCTAATTTTTGTTTAATCTTAACCTCAGCAAGCTCTAAAGCAAATTTATCAACATTTGAAATATTATAATTATGAACCACAATATTTGTTTCTAAATACTTACTAAAATTAATTGCTATAGGAAGTAATCTTGAACCAATTAAAAATTTACTATACTTTTTATAAGTATTAAAATCATTAAAAAAACTAAAATTTTTATCAAAAAAATTAAATTCCAATTGACTTTTTACTCTTCCAGTAACATTCTCTTCTCTATATTCCATTGGTATTTCTAAGTCAACTTTATACCAAACCTCTCCAAATACTTTACCAGTAGCGCATCTTTTTGACATAATTTCATCTTTATTATGAATTAAACCACTAATTACAATATCACCTTTTTTTACATAATCATATTTCTTTTTTACAACTTCACCAATATCAGCTTGTATTTCTAAAATCATCGCATCTTTACTAGCAACTATATTTCTTGCAACGCAAACATCATTTTTGCTATCTTTTTTTCTCTGTTCAACTTTAACCACATATTTAGTACCAACTTCTTCAATTTCTAACCACTCAATATCATTTTTTTCTTTTTCCAAAATCTTCATTACAATATCTTCCTTTTTAGAAAAATCAACCTTAAATTTATATTTAGAAATACCAAACTCATCTAAATCATTATAAACCAATTTTCTAATATAAGAATTAGAATGAATAACTTCTACATCCAAAATTAAATTACTAAAAAAAATATTTAAACCTATTCCTAAAACTAAACAAATTAAAAAAAATAAATATTTCTTTATTAAATATTTAACTTTAGCAACACCGTAACAATTAACAACATAATATTTATAACTAGTTTTAATTGTTTTTAACTTCTCAAAATCATTTTCTGATATAACAATAGTCAATTTTTTATATTCTTTTTTCAAATCATAGATACAAATTTTATTTTTAATTAATTCTCTAATAAAATAATCAGGATTTTTTCCTTCAACAACAACCTTAAATCTACCTCTCATCAAACACCTCAATATTCTTAATTTTTCCAGAAATTAAAACCTCATTATCTAAAAGTTTTAAAAGAGATAAATTTTCACCTATAATTATAAAAATACCATTTTTACTTTTTACCGAAATACTTTCAGAACCTATTTCTAAAATTTTAGAAAAATTACTAATATAAACTTTTCTATTAAAATATATAATTCTCTCATCTTCATCTACAATATACTTTCTTATTTTATCTAGCATTACTTTCACCATTAAAATTATATGTAAATAAAAAAAAGAAATGCACATACATTTCTTATCCCAATCTACTTTTAATAATTTCTGATACCATTCTCATATCAGTTTTACCTTTTAATCTTGCCGTTGCTTCCTTCATAACTTTTCCCATATCTTTTGAACCATTTGGATTAAGATTAGAAAAAATTTCATCTATTACTTTAACAACATCATCTTCTGATAACTGTTCTGGTAAATAAACTTGTAAAATTTCTATTTCTCTTTGATTTTTTTCAATCAAATCATTTCTATTTCCCTTTTCAAATTCTACTATTGCATCTTTACGCATTTTTATTTGCTTATTAACAACGTCAAATAAAAGTTCATCATTAATTTCCTTCTTGCAATCAATGTGCTCTTGATCCATTGATGCTTTAACCATTCTAATAACAGTTAGTTTTTCCTTATCTTTATTTTTCATCGCATCAATCATATCAGTTTTTAATTTTTCAACCACAATATCATCTCCTCATTAATATTATAAAAAAATTTATTTTATAATTCAATTGTTATGTTTATTAACATAAGTCTTAACCAACAATTTAGCCGCTATTTTCGCCTTTGTTTTTTCGTCAGAATCCACATTAGAATCTAAATATGATATTCTATCACACGCCCGAATAAAACAAGTATAAGAACCTAACCCAACTTTAGATTCAAATTCATCTCTAATGTCAGTTAAAATACCATTATATCTAGCATCAAATAAAACTTGTCTAAACCATCTATCATCATATAACGGTTTAATTATCTCCACTAGTTCATTATTAAAATGTTTATCCAAAGAAAAATGAAAACAACTATCACACACAGCTTTAACACCACTATCATTAATATCATAATAACTAAATCTTTCAAATTCATTTATAATATCAGCTACTTGTAAAATATTAATTGCTTCTTCCAAATCTAATAATTCTATTCTTCTTGAATCAAAATGTTCAAAACAAACACCCATTCTTGAACCATAACTGTCTCTTTTTCTTAAAATCGGATGATGTAAAGAATTAATCACATGATTTAATTGATGAGTAACCCCAATTATCAAATCATTCAAATTAATATCTTGTGAGATAAAAATACTTCTTTGAAAAAAATATTTATTCGTTAATAAATTTTTAACACCATCTACCAAATAAAAAGTACCAGGGCAATGTTTACTAGCATTTTTTATTAAATCAAAATCGACATTATATTCTGAAGAAATAACTTCCGAAATATCTTTTTCACAACTAACAAAATTAGTACGCAAAAAAGCAATATAAATATCATCAAGACAATCAATTCCATAATACGAAAGCATACCAGCATATATTAAAGTTTTAATATCAGACAAATTATCGTTAATTTTCTTTATATGATCAATCTGCTTAATCATACATCTAGAATAATCTATATATTTATTAACTTCTAATTCTGAATCAATATTACCATCACTCATATATCTCATCCCACCTAAATACATCATATTATAACATAAAACAAATTATAAAAAAATAAAAAATACAATTTTAAGCAAAAAAATAGAGATTAATTATCTCTATTATTAGCACGATTTCTCTTTTGAGAATTTTTAATACCTTCTTTTTTAGCAGCTCTTCTTCTTACTCCTGGTTTATCATAAGCTTCTCTTTTTCTACATTCTGAAGGGACACCATCTCTTGCTACCTTTTGTTTAAACTTTCTTAGAGCTTGGTCAAGATTACCTCTAACAGTTACTTTAGTCGCCATCATTATCCCTCCCTTCGTTTTTAACTACAATGAATTATAACAAAAGATTAATTTATTTTCAACATTTTTTATCACTTTTTTTAGAAAAAAAGTGTTTTTTCATATAAAATACGACATTTTTCACCAAACAAAATTCCCAAATTATACAAATATTCAAAAAAAAACACTAATATTGGAATACAAAATATAATTAAAATTAATAATATAATTTTCTTATTATTTATTAAATTTATCTTAATGGACACAAATTTCCATCAATAATTCTTCTAATTGAAGAACCAGTACTTTTACCTGCTTCATATAATATTTTAATTAAATTTACCATTCCATTTAAAACAGTACCAGAAATCGTCGTACCACCACATACTTCTTTTAAAACTAAATCATTACACTCTCTCATTTAAATTACTCCCATCATCACTTTAATTATTACACTTATTAGGATTAGTAAATCCTTCCAAAACACCAGATATAAATATAATTATTGCAGCTATAGCAATTCCAACCCAAACAGAACCACCTGTAATATTTTCTAATTCATTATCAGCTAAACATTGCATTTATTTTTCCTCCCATATTAATTTAAATATTTCATAAAGTTTAATTCTATTAGTCATAAAAACAAGATCAATAACATCACCTTCTTTTTCTGCCTTTAAATCACATTTTATATAAAAAATATCATAACTTTCTTCATTCTTAACTAAAGCATTATTAATAACTTTTTCAATATCATAATTATATTTTTTACCATCAATATACAAAAATGAATTTTTATATAAGATTTTTTTCTCTTCATTAGATAAAACAATTTCAATCAAATCTTCTTTAAAAACAATTCCCCTAATTAAATAATAATCATTTATTTTATAATAAAAGCTAAAAATAGTCATAATAACGATTACTAATAAAAAAAACATCGTTAAAAATAAAACTCCACTATTTTTCTCATAATTTCTTACATTCATTAATTACTCCATTTTCTAATTTTAAGACCCTATCAAACAATTTTTTTTCCTTCAATCTATGGCTAATAACAATAATAGTCTTACCCTTTAAATAATCAAAAATTTTTTCCATTATTAACATTGTTTTACAAGAATCAATTTGACTAAAAGATTCATCAAATATATAAATATCACTATTTTTAATTAAAGATCTAGCCAAAATTATCCTTTGCCTTTCACCATTACTAAAATTACTACCATTCTCTTCCAATAATTGTTTATACCCAAGATCATCTGTAATAAAATCAGAAACACCGGTAATATCAACAATTTTTAAAAATTCTTCTTTTAAAATATCTCTTCCCAAAGTAATATTATTATAAAGAGTATCTGTAAATAAAGATTCTAAATTACTAACATAAACAATCTTTTTTCTTAATACATCCAAATGATAATGATTAATATCAATATTATTAATTGATACATATCCAAACGGAACTTCAAAATATCTCATTAATATCTTCATTAATGTACTTTTACCACAACCGCTTTGACCAGTTATTAATATTCTTTCACCAGGAAAAACATTTAAAGATAAATTGTTAAACAAAGATTTATTATATACAGAATAACAAAGTCCATTAAATGAAATAATCCCATCAAGCTTACAAAATAAATAATAATTACCTCCTTGAAATTTTTCACAATTAATTGTAAAAATATCTTCTAATCTTACATAAGCCAATTTAAAATTAGAAAAATCACTTAAAAAAATTAATAAACCATTAAATGAACCTAGAAAATAATTAAAAACACTTTGAAAAACTATTAAATCGCCTAGACTGAGTTTATTTTTTATAACCAAATAACTACCATACCCCAAAATAACAAGTAATAAAAAGTTATTAATACTTTTTCTTATAAACAAAAATATTTCATTAATAAAAGAAAAACTATAATTATGTTCCAAAAATTTTTTATACTTAAGTAAAAACTTATCAAAAAACATTTTTTCCAAATGACAATTTTTAACTGCATCAATATTAGAAAAAGATTCAACTAAATAAGAATTAACCCGATCACCAATACAATTTATTTTTTTCTTATAAATTTTATTAAATAAGCTAAAAATAATCTGAACTATAAATAAAATTAAACAAAAACAAAATATTACCACTGAAAGAAAATTACTAATTTCAAAAAGAAAAAAGAAAAATATAAAAATACCAATAAAATCAGTAACAAAAAAACAAAAAATCTCAATTAAAAATGTTTTTATAATATTTAAATCCTTTAATCTTGAAATTACTTCACCAGTTGTTCTATTTTTATAATATAAATAAGGAAGTAGAATTATATGTTTATATGTTTTAAAAGTTATAGAAGAATTAATTAAGCTTTCCCATTTTACAAGTAAAATATTTCTAAAAAGTAATGATATTTCTTTAAATAAATATATATAAAAATAAATATATAAAAAAAAGATAAAAACTAATAACCAAAATGGGCATAATTAATTTAAAAGTAATTGCTAATTTTAAAAGATACTTAAAATGAAATGAAATAATTATTTGAAATAAAAAAGATATTATCGACAATACTATAATTAATATTAAAATTTTTCTTTCACTTAAAATAAATTCTTTTATAATTTTTAATATTACATTTTTTTTCGTTAAAAAAGGCAATTTTTTTAACGGCTTTAAAAATATATAATTACAACTAGATATTAACTTAAATTCACCAAACGAAAGTTTTCTTTTTCCCTTTGCAGGATCCATAATAACAATTTTTTTATTTTCATAATTAATCCCATAAATTACTACAAAATGTTTATAACTTTTATTTATTATTATATGTGCTATACAAGGCAAGTTAGTATTCTGAATGTTTTCTATATCACCACTTACACCAGTAGCAATAAAACCTATTTTTTTTGCAGCTTCAATTAAATTAAAAGCCGAAACGCCAAATTTATTAGTATTAGTCATTTCTCTCAATAATTCTTTAGATATATCTCCACCATAATACCTCATAATAGATAAAAGGCAACATACTCCACAATCTTTTATACCATCCTGTAAAACAACTTTCATAACACTTTTTACTACCTCCTACTTTATTATTCAAAATAAAATTATTTTTACATACAAAAAAAGAAAACTTTTTTTAAGTTTTCTTAACTAAAATATATGGAAGCGCATCTTAGAAAAAATATATTTTTATATTGAGAAATAAATTTTAATATTAAAATATTGCTTCCACTAATAATATAACATACATCTTATATGTAAACAACAAATTTACTTAAATATTATCAAAAAATTCACTAGTTTCAACGGAAGGATACCACAAAGGATAATCCATCTCATAATCTTTCATTTTCTCTTGATATAAACCATTATAATAATTTTCACTTTCTTTTTCTAAAGTGGCTGAAACAGTTGAATCAAAAAAATAATATTTGCCTTCATATTCAATTAAATTCCACATATGACCATCACTAGTAAATCCAGGCACAACATAAGAATTAATACCAATATTTTGAAAAATTACTTGACTAGCTTTCGCAAAACCTGCACAAACAGAATTATTATCTATAAAAACACTATAAATTGATTGATTCTTTGAAGAAAACATAAATGCATAATCATACTTGGTATTTTCACCAATCCAATCATAAACATATAAAATTTTTTCCTTATCAGACATATTTTTTGTTTCTTCTTTTATCTTATCAATTATAATTTCAATTTTCCTTTCACCAAAATACTCCATAAATTTAAATGAAATTGGATACTTCAATAAAATTGAAAAATCATCATCAGTATATTCATAAGCAAGAGATGAAAAATTTAATATTTCTGGATGATCAACAGTAATAGCTTCAAAAGCCGTAATAACTAACCCAACACAAGCATCAGAATTAAAACAATCGTAATCATAAAGATTAATATTAATTTTCCTTTTTTTATTTTTAATACCATTAAAAATGGTTTTATACATTTTTTTCTCATTAGCTGTTAAATAATCATTATAAATTCTCTCATCAGACATATATAAACTATTAACAAAAGCTTCAGAGTTTTTATCAATCAAATTATTTCCACTAACAACCTTAGTATAATTACAATATACATATATACTAAAAATAATTAAAATAATTGTTAAAATCTTATTTTTTTTAAAAAAAGTCATACAATCAACTCCACTTATAACCAATTTTAAAAGCAATTAAAGGATACATTATTATAGGAAAAAGCAAAGTTAATAATCCAACAAAAAAACCGTGACCATAAGCAAAACTAATCAAAAAAGGCATAAAAATATATATCATAGTAGCAATTAAAGTTCTCTCTGGAAGTACAATCAATAAAATACCTAAGATAATTAATAATATTGGTTTTATATCCAAAATAATAAATAATAAAGCTAAATTATATATTGGAATCAATCCATACCAAAAAGGATATCCAGCTTTAGCTAACAAACCACACAACGATATAAAAAAGACAATACCAATTAAAATAAAATTCATATTAATTTCACTACCCTATAAAAAAATAATATCATCAATAAAAAAAAAAAAAATAAAAAAACATCTACATAAAACAATATAAAAGATAAAAAATTTTATTTTTTTATTAATATATTTTATATTTTCTC
>CALVIF010000002.1 GCA_944329395.1 uncultured Bacilli bacterium
GACTCATCAATTGCCCCATTTTTATATGCTAATTCAATCATATAATCAACATCTTTTTTTACTGGATCTTCTAATATTCCTGAATTTCTTACACCTTCAAGTGCTTTAACAAAGGATTGTGTTGTTGCAAATTCCATTATAACATTTGAAGTATATACTTGAATTTGTTCAAAGATAAATTCACTATATACTCTTTTACAACGTAAATATGATAGATATGGAACAAACATAATTGCAATAATAATATAAACTATACATATAATAAGATTATAAAAATAAATGTATGTTACAACTCCTGTAAAAATGGAAAAAATTGCAACTTGAATTGCGTATTGTCTAGCAGTATATTCTTGCCCAAGTTCTTTTGTTTTTTCTCTTACTAGTTTAAAGGAATATGGTGCAAACCTTTCATACATTGTTCCAACCTGTTCCGTAACAAATTTTTGAAGGTCTTGTCCTTGATATTTTCGATATGCTATAACAAGAAATGTAATAATTAATATAATAACTAACTCTTCAAAACAGTACATATTATCACTCCCTTCTTTTATCCATTAGCAGTTGGTGGTATAAATGGTAAAATTCCATTTTGAATTTCATTTGGTTGATGTTGATCCATTTGGTAATTATTAGTTTGAACATATTGTGGTGTTTTTTGAATAACTGACATTTCCTGATTAACATTTGGTATAAATTCATTTGGTGTATTTTGTACTTGTTGATTAATTTGATTTAGCGTTTGATTTTGTTGTTCTACTTTTTGTGTTATTATTTGCGATGGTTGTTGATATTCTTTTGATAAAATTTGATTTTCTTGCTTCATTGCACTTTGATTAATATTTTCATATACAGCTTGATTTGAATCTAATGATGATTCAGAAATTTTTTCATCTTGAGGGACATTAAAACTGTTTTCTAATGATATTGCAGCTTGAACTTCTTCGCTAATATCTGATAAAGGGATATTAGCTTGATCTTCGATATTTTGAATGTTGTTTGAAACGTTTTCTTGTAAATTATATGAAGTATTTTCAGATACAAAATTGTTATCTAGAGTATTTTGTGATTCCAATTCTTGATTTTCATTATAAGGAATTTCTTCATACTCTTGGCTATTTATTTCTTGCTGGTATTCTTCTTCTGGCTGATATTCAGTATTTGAAGAAGAAGCTTCTAAATTATTTTCAAATGGTGTATCGTCTACCATATTATTTGTTACTGATGTTATATCAATATTTTGATTTTCTAAATATTCAATTAAATACTTACTTGGCTTTCTAAGTATTGGTTCTTTACCAAATACTTTCTGATAAATTACTTTACTTTGAGGTTGATTATTTTCATCTACATAAAACTCAACTACTTCATCAACTTCACGATGAAAGCGTCCTAACTCTTTACTATAGTATGCCCTAATATGAACTCCTATTTGAATATATCTATATATTGTTGATAAAAATTGATTTACATCTAAATCTGTTTCCATCAAACTATATAAACGATAAGGAATTGCAGAGGCTTTATCAGCATGAATTGTTGATAAAATATTGTGCCCTGACGAAATTGAATTTCTAACAGCAGTTACTGCTTCTGCACTTCTAACTTCTGATAATAGTATCCATTTTGGATTTTGTCTCATACATGTTACTAAAACATCTGTGTAACTTGCAACATTATTTGTTTTCATTGATACAATATCTCTTTGTGGAAATATTTTATCAAGGTGTAACTCTAATGTATCTTCAATCGTAATAATTTTTTCACTTATTTTGGTATGACTAGCAAGATATTTGACAAATTCTGTTTTACCTGAACCTGTTTCACCAGCAACAATTATATTACAATGTCCCTCTACACACTTAATTAATATATCATGAATATCTTGTGTAAAATAATCTTCGTCTAGTAGTTTTTGCTTTTGAAGACGAATTTTTGCTGGTGTTTTACGAATAACCATTGCTATTCCATTTGTTGCAATCGATGGATGCACAAAATTCAAACGTAATTCTGCTGATTCTGCGTCAAGAAACGGTTTAGCGTTATTAAATGTTGTTCCCATGACATTTGAACATTGAAAGGCTAATTTTTCAACAAATTCTGGGGTTGCACCTTTAACTTCTACTCTTAATGAGCCTTGTGTTAAAGAACGAACCCAAATTTGCCCATTATTATCAAAAGATATATCCGTTATATCATCATTGTCTAATAAGGCTCTTAATGGCCCAAAGTCTAATTTATCAAATATGTTTTCGTTCACTTAACCCACTCTTTTCTTCTTTTCTTTTTTTATAATTTTAATTTTCAGTCCAAATTGTAACTTTATTAATCCAATTTTTTAAGTCTTCACTACTTATAGCAACATTACCAGGATTTTCTTGTAAACTTTCATTAGTTGGAACTGGAATTAATGTTGTATCATAATTTCTTAAAAATTCTGCTTTTTTTAACAAAATGTAATATTCTTCTGGAACAGCAAATACTATCATTGCAGGCGTTCTTTTCTCATCAAGATTTGCAAATACAGGTTGTCCACTTGCATCTTTAACTGCTAATACTTTTACATTTTCAACTAATTTGCCAAGCATTATACGATCTGCTTCTTGGGGACTTGTTATTCCCTCTTCATATTTACTTACGGCTTTTAAATATATATCAATATAATTTTCAGGATATATGGAATTTCCATAAGTTGATGCTGTTGTAACGCTCATGTTATATAAAACATATCCACTTGGATATTTTAAAATTATATTTGCTGGTAGTTGTTCTTCTTCTACGACAAGTCGTTCATAGAAGAAGCTTCCAGCTGGTATAATACTATCAGGACTTACATATTTGTCAATTACATCTCCCTGATTTAATAAAACTTGCCCTTTTAACATTGTGGTCGGAATTTGACATGTTGTTACAAGATTTTCAGTTATTTGTGTACCACCATCTATTGTTTCTTTAGCACATGGAACTGTTCTTGGATTAATTGCTTGTTTAACACGGAAATTATATCCAATTACTAGAACCAATATAGCAGCTACTACGCCAAGTAATGTTACTGTATTTTTATCTTGGAAAATTCTTTTTATTCCGCTACTTTGATTTCCCATCTTTTTTCTCTCCTTTTTTTCTTTTATTTATTATATCCATAATTATCGTCTGTTACTGGTTTACCAATGTCATTTTCATAATCCCAATTTGCAGAAGTTATATATTGATCATCTTTTCTAATACTTTCAACAATTCCATCATAAGTAGTTGTCAGTATTAAGTTTTGGCTATCAAAACTTAATACTGTAGCTGAATCTACTTTGACACTTACTTTTGGTGGCACTTCATTTAAATCATAAAAACCTATTCTATAATATCTTGTATTGTCTACACTTGCTGCAAAACGTCTTAAGAAGCTTTCAACAAATTTATCTTTATCTATTCTAAGTGCATAATTATCACGGTAATATTTTACATCTATTGCATCTTCCATTGCAGCTTCTGCTGTTTCTTTTACTAAATAATAATCGAGCTCACTTCCAGTAGAATAGTTTGAAATAATATTAATTAATATTAATCCCATTACTGCAAGCATTATAATACCAACTGTTAAAATTCCCTTATTCATTTTTGTTACCTCCTGCTATGCTATTTAAATAATCTTCTCTACTTTGAAGTAATGCTGATGTGTAACTATTTGTAAACACTTCTGCTTCATTGCTTCCCTTTTTCTTTTGATTATTTACACCTAGTGTTCCTAGCGTGATTATACTGTCTGAATTTAATTTATATGAACTTGCGCTACTTGCTCTAAATAGTGCACTTTCGTAATAAGCAATTCCATTTATTATATTTATTTTTCCAGGGAAAGAACTGAATTTATTGTCACCATCGTGCTCTGAATATTTCCTAATTTTATTTAAGTCAGCTGGAGTTAAGTAGAACTCATAGTCTAAATATTGTTCATTTTTATCAGCATCATAAATTTCATTTCCACGGGACTGAATTACTGGATATAGCGCTCCTGGTGTTACTTCATAGTCCTTGTTTTTTACATTTGATGCACCATCTGTCCAGTTATAACCTTGATTACGTCCTGTTTCATTTGGATTTTCCGTTGCACTTTCATTATCATTATTTGGGAACATATCTTTTAGTTCAATACTTCTTATTTTATAAGATAATGGTTTTAAAGATTTATTATTATCACCACCATCACCTGGTTGGTCAATACTATCATATAGAGAATAGTAGCATTTAATATCAAAATCCCATTTAAAGTAACCAAATTCTCTAGCTGTTGCTAAAATATTATAATCTTCTATTGTTGCTTTTTCTTCATCAGAATAAGATGTATTTGAATGTAGGATTCTATGAGTCCACCAATCAGTATTAACATATACGGAATCTAAATTAGTACAGAATTTTTCTTTCTTTAAATGCCATGCATTTCCAGTAACTGGTTGATAACTTATTTTTCCTGTTTTATTATTTATCCATGTTCCTGGGAAACTCCATTCTGTCATGTAAATTGCATGTCCGTTACTAGTTTCAGGATTATAGCAGCCACTACGATCTAGTATGATTGTTGTGTCAGATAATGGTTTTCCATTTACATTTGCGTTTTGTAAGTTTCCACTTTCATTTATTTCGGTTTCATATTTGATTATATTATCTTCATCATCTTTTATTTTATTATTTACTTGGATTGTAAATTCTGAAGTTTGCGATGTACATGTAGCTGCAGCTTTACACTCTTTTACAGCATTTTCATAGCGTTCAAATTCTTCTTTATAAACAATTGTTGCATCGCCGTAATTTAGGAATTCTCTATTAGTAGCAGTTCCTGGATTATTAGGATAACCCTTATAATAACCATTTTGGCGTGCAGCATCGCATCCTGACCAATTACATGATGCCATACAAACTGATGATCCATAATTATTTCTTAAAAATCCTTTATCAACAACACTTAAACCATCTTGTTGCCATGTAGGATTCCATCTATCGGCTGATTTTAATCTATTGACTGTATAGTTTGTAATATTTACTGTATAATATCTTCCTGGCTTATCCCAATATCTTGTTCCCATCTTCCATGCAATACTACCATTTTGGACATAGTAATAACCACTACCAGCTTCTACTACGGCTAGTTGTAAATCTTCATAACTATATTTTTTACCAGGGCCAATATCATTTTTACTTTCAAGTATATCATAATATCTTTCTAATTCTTCTTTAGTAGCAAGTTGCTCGACTTTTTCACTTGACAATTTATTATTATAATTTACAGGTAAAACTGGTTTTTGTCCGTAAACTTTTTCATAACATGAATTGATACAGCTTTGAGTGTATTTACCTCCGTCACAAGAATTTACACAACTATCAAAATCATTATTAGGACCAGATGCTGAGCGAAGTGCTCCACCATTACAGCTTCCTACTGGAGTACATACTTTATAATCTTCTGGTTGTGGTTCTTCACCTATAAATTCTGTCATACAGTTTAATTTACTCTCAACTTTAACTTTGTATTCAAAACAAAGTCCTGCTTTTGTGGCTACTGGTGGTCCATATGTTACTTTAACTGTTTCTTCACATGTTTTTTTACATTGAGCATCATTTCCAGCAATTGTAGTATATATATCTAAATTTTTTGTTGTTATTTCTTTTTTATAATATTGCTTTTGAGTATATGATTTATTTGGTTTGTTTTCAGCATCATAAGAAGGACAAACTAATGGTTGACTACTCAAATCAGTTGAGCCATCCCCTATATTTATAACTTCTCCTTCAGGCGGTCCTTCTAGAGAACCAGTTGTGCCTGATGAACCCATTTTTATACTTGCAATAGCATTTCTAATTAGCATTGCAACTTCAGACTCTTTCATGTTTGATTCTACTTGTTTGCTAGTACAATAACTTAGTCTATTAGTTGCCTCAGCATAATATTTTTGAAAATCTTCCTTTGATAATCCAGCTTTTTCAAACTGACTTGCAAAACTATCATAATTTCCATTTCTAAGAGCTGCACAAATACCATTATAATGTACATTATTAATTTTAGCATTGCCTGCATTAGCAGCAACATCTACTTGATGATAATATATATATCCTAATTTTTCACCTGCTCCCCATTCTGGATTAGACCAATTACTTAATCCCCAAGAACCATCTTCATTATTTCTTACTGGAGTACTTCCTTCAACATAAGAACATAAATTATCAGATTCTTTTAATACAAATACTACTTCATAATGTGTTGGTTCATTTTCACGCGTATAATTTATTTTTGCTGATTTTTGACCAAGTTTAGAGTTTAATGTAATAGTGTTTTTTAACTCTGGATAAGTTTTTCCTTGGTCATTAACTTTTATTTGATAAATATATACATCAAATACACCGCTATCTATACTAACTGTATAATATGTATCATTGAAACTTTCTGGTACAAATACATATGGATTATATTTATCATCGGCTGTAACAACATTACATTTTTTAGGATTAAGATTTTCTATTATTCCGTTACCATTTTCAGCTTTTACAAAAAATTTGGTATATGTTAATGTTAAAATAATAACTATGCATATAGAAAAAGAAATTAATATTTTAGATATCTTCTTCATTATTTTCACCGCCCTTCAAAACATCTTCTATTTCTTTATAATTATCTTTTATTTTTACTTCAGATAATTTTGTCTTTTCGCTTTCTGCTAACAATTTACCTTCAATTTTAAATCTATATGACATTGTTCCAGGTACAAACCTTGTACATGTAACTAAAGATATTATTTTATCGTTTTCATCTACAGAGACGTTATAATCAAAAAAACTATCTTCTATCGATTTATTAATATACTCTTTTAATTCTTGTTTTGATAAATAACCAGAATTAGGCAAATTATAATCAGAGATTAAAGTTACTGAAAAAATTTTAAATAAATAATTTTTATTATCTTTAGTATATTGAATATATTGATTATTTTTTGCAAAGTCATAATATATAAATGACATTAATTGTTCAAATCGAGTGTGGTCTTTGTTTGTAATTAGTGGATTACTAGATACATTTTTAAGATTATGACCTAAAATTACTGTTCTATCTATTAGTTGATTTGGATTTTCTAAAACCCATGTAAAATCACTTGTTACATTTGTTTCTATGAATTTATTTGTCGGATCATAAACAACAGGATAATCAATGTTTGTTCCTTGAACTCTTATCCAACCATTTACATTAATTTCTTTATTTTTTTGTTGATAATTTTCAATATTCTTTTGTCGATTTTCAATTTTAAATGTATTTTCCTTTAATATTACTTTCCCAATTATTGATATTACTAATAAGATACATATTAAAATTGATGTTACGCTTATTATAGGAATTATTTTCCACTTTAATTTATCAACTTTTTTACTACTTTTTTTCATAATTCCACCTACTTAGAAATTTTATATGGGTCTTTTTCTGTCCCTGATCCTGAGACAATCTTTACTCTTTTATCCAGATAACCAACTGGTCTTATATAGCTTTCAATATTATCTGATAATTGTTCAAACATTACCACTCCAATATTAGAAATAAGATATTTACGATATTGTTCTTTAGAAGAGTTAATTAACCAATATCCAATATTTGTTTCATCTGATTTTAATGATGCGCTAAACATTTCATACATGTTAGGAGCGGAAAATTTAACTTTGTATTTTTTGGTTGAATCTTCTTTTTTATACTTTGCAATTGTTTTATAAATTGGTACGCTTATTTCTTTAGTAACAAAATATTTTTCATCAACACTGTCACCTGTTTTTTGATTAATGGTATAACCAATGTTTCCTTTTTGCGTAGGATTATATATTTTACTAGTGTCTGTTGTTTCGTATTTAATAGTATCATTTCCACCTATTAGTGTAATTGGAATTTCAGATATGACTTTTGTATCACCATCATTGCTTATATCAACAATTCTCCATAAATATCCAGAATATGTAATATACTCTCCAGAATATCGTGTATTTAAATATTCATCTGCCTTAGCTTTATTAATATCATTTAAAGAATATGGATTTTCTTTTGTACCGTCCCCTGATATTACTAAGGAATCTCCTTTTATTGTTAATACAGGACGTACTCCAAGATTATAATCATTATCAAAATACATATATTGTGAAGATCCAGCTATTCCTGTAAAAGCAAATTTAGTAGCCCAAGCTTCTCCATTTTCATTTACGTTAGAAGTCCAACTAATAGTTTGTGGAAACAAATAACTTTCCCCATTAACATTTCTGCTTTGATTTAGTTCTTTATTTGAAATTATATATGCATATCTTGAACTAGTCTGTTTGATGCAGTTTGTTTCTGTATTCACATTCTCTGGGGTTAGTGTTCCTGTACAATATTTATTTTTTACAAGATATTTTTTTGATGATGGAGCAAGATGATCATAAAAATATTCTAGCCACTCATCTAGTCCATCATAATCAACATTAGCGATATCATTATTAGCTATTACTTTTATATTATTACCATCCAAACCAATGATTCTAAATAACATCCCCGAAAAATAGAGATAATTATTAACATTATTTCCAAGATATATTCCATTTTCTGTTTCTTGTTTTACAGTGGCATTAATTTTTTGAACTACATTGACTTTTCTTGTTATGGTCGTTTTGTTTTTTAAACTATCTAGTACAGTATAAGTTACTTCATATGTTCCATTTACGTTTGTGTTTACTTTTGATGAATCAATAATTACTTCTTTAGGATCTATTTTTCCATCTTCGTTGTCTGTTACTTTTTCAACTCCTAGTTCCTTATATTCTTCTCCACGATTAATTGTAATTTCGTTTTCACCTTTTAATTTAATAACCGGTCCTGTATGATCAACATTTGATTTAAAAAAGCCACATTGTAAATATGTTATATATTTATACTCATCTCTAGATGTCTGGGTTACTTTTACCCAACTTTCAGTTATTGAGCATGGTTTTTTTGTATATGGAACAAAAAGATCTTCTTTAATGTAAGCGTCATTATAAAGCGTTTTTAAAGTTACGGTACTAACTCTTTTTCCAGTTGGTAATTTGTCAGCATTTAATTCATAATATCTTTTAGCAGCTTCTATAAATATTTTTTCATTATTTTTAAATTTAAGGAATGGACTAATTATCAAAAACCAAATAAAAGCACATGGTATTGCTAGTGTTACTGCAATTTTAAAATACTTTGCAAATTTATTTTTCATATTTATCTCCCTTACTTTATTTTGTATTTATATCTATTGTTTCGGACAGTAATTATTAAATCAATGCTTTTTGAATCAATTATTTCTACAGGAACTAAAATGTATGCATATTTACCATAATATTGTTCAGTTGGCAAGGCATTTTTTATCGTGATATCATGTTCTTTATCGTTACTATCTATGTAATTTATTGTACCATATTTAGTTAAAAAGTCAATCATATCTTTGCCATCAAAGTCATTTGAAGCAAAGCTTATTTCTAAATTTTTTTTACTTTGATCAACTGTAAAACTTTGTTCATTAAAACTACAATTTGTAGCATTACAACTTTCTTTACTATAAAAAACTGTTTCAGCAAGTTCATAATTATCAAATATTACTTCTTTTTCTTTTTTGCCAATATTAAAGCTTAAACTATCACCTATTTTTAATTGTTTATGATCTTCTATTTTTGTTAAATCTTTAAGATTTAATTTTATTTTTCTTAAGTGATTTGAGTTGTTTGTAAATTCTTGATAATATAAAACAAATCTTTTTATGTTTAATTTTGTATTTACTTTAAAAATAAGAATAGTATTATATTTTTCGTCTTTATTAATAGTTTTTTCTTCATATGCACTTCCTAAATCTTTAAATTGTGTCGCATATGTTTTGGCTGTTGGGGTATAATTGTTTGTTCCGTTCATTAAATGAAATCTTGCGAAATTTATTTTTCTTTTTTCTACCTTATTAGTAATTGTGACATCTAATATAACAAAGCTGCTTTCTTTTGAAATTAAGTCACCTTTGTAATCTAAGTTACTGTAATAACTATCATTAATTTTTATTTCATAACCACTTGTTTTAATTATATCTCCTTGTTTATATGTTTTATTTGTTATAAATATAAATTCATATGTTTTAAAAGTAGAAATTAGTAATAAAATAATTGCAATTACAGTCACAGCTTTTTTATGTTCCTGTAGGTAATAACCACTATTTCTTTTAAAGCGTCTAATAAATCTCTTAAAACTATTTTTATCGATATTAATGTTTATTTCCATTTCGGCACGATCTGCTTCTGTTAATTCTAGGTATTCCTCGTCCGATTTAAAATCAAATTTTCGTAAATCAAGGCCTAGTATTCTAATAAATAATACAATAAATGTTACATATTGTGTTCCGATTAGTATTAAAAGAATATCGCGCATTGCTCTTGGTCCTGTTGTATCTGTACTACCAATGTATGTTGCAAAAAAATTGCTAATTGTAATAAACATTATGAATAGAACTGAATAACTAATGATTGGAACTATATATATTTTCCATGGTTTTTTCTTTTTGTATAAAAGAATTAGTACAGTAATCATTGAAGAAATTATTAGCAGTAAAAAAAGATAGGAAAAAAAGTTTATATAACCTGATATAGGTTCATTTAAATAATCATACGTTCCTAAATCTACAAATTCTTTCATAAAGGAATAAAGTTGTGTGGTTTTATAAACTATATATGCACATAGTATAAAAAGAAAGATATGAATTTTTTTAAAATTTTTAATTAAAAAGGCATATGGTTTTCTAATAATCATAGTATCAACTCCTATTATTCTATCTTTAATTAGTATAACTTATTTTAAGTAAAAAAAAAAGATTGTTTAAACAATAAACAATCTTTTTTATTTTATTATTTTATTTTATTATTTTATTTCTATTACTTCAATCTCATAAGAGCCATTAGGACTTTCAACAGTTACAATGTCTCCTACTTTATGATTAAATAATGCTTGAGCTATTGGGCTTTCATTTGAAATCTTGCTTTCAAATGGATTAGCTTCTTGTGAACCAACAATTTTATATTCATCTTCTTCATCATCATCAACATATTTGATGCATACTGTATTACCAATACCAACTGTATCTTTTGAAACTTCAGATATTATGGAAACATTTTCCAACATTTTTTCTATTTGTTTTATACGAGCTTCTATCTGAGCTTGCTCATTACGAGCTGCATCATATTCTGCATTTTCAGATAAATCACCTAGTGATCTCGCCTCTTTTATTGCTTGAATATTTTCTGGACGCTTTACATTTATTAAGTTATCTAATTCGTTTTTTAGTTCTTCCAATCCCTCTTGAGTTAAATATACGGTATTTTTATTACCCATGTTTATCACCTCGTAAATGTTTTGTATATTATTATTTATTGAATACTAAATTCAACTTGCCAAAGTATATCATATTTTTTTTACTTTAGCAATATCTTATTTTCTTTTTATATAGGTTATTCCTTTTTCTTTTAAAGTTTCTTCTCTTTCCATTTCTTTAATTATTTTTGTTAAATCAGACTTTTTATATTGACCAATATTTAACATTCCTAAAGGATTTTGGCTTTCTTCAAATAATCTCTTCATTGAATTTGATGAGCTGTCTAGTGCATGAGTATAACTTTCTATATTGGCAAACTTATCTATATTTTGATCTCTATATTTTACTTTTGCTAGTTCTGATATTCTGGAATGTTCTCTTATAAGCCAAATAATTGATGCTCCAAATCCTAGAATTGTTGCTGAAGCGGTTAAAAATTCGTTAGCTTGAATACTTTGCATTGATTCTGATCCTATCAAAGCAATACTACCGGTGCTAGTTGCTAGAACACTTCCTGTAGCAATAAGAGTTCTAATTTTATATATGGCTTCTCTTTTAATAGCATCTTTCATTTGTTCTTCCATTATTGATTCAAGTTTTTGAAGATTTGCATCAGTATTTTCAACATCAGTATGTTTATGGCCATCTCCAAATGTTACTATTAATGTCTCATCATCTTTTTTTTGAGTTACATCTAAAATATATGTTGTTTTATCTTCTTTTATTCTGTTATATCTTTGCATTTTATTACCTCCTAAGGCTCGTTTTTAAACAGGCATATTGTATCATAAAAAGCTTGAGGTTTCAAGCTTTTTCAATTTCTATATGAAATAAATCATCAGTCATTCCTGCAATAAAATCTATAACCATTCTTTTTTTTGATGTTGTTTTTAAATATGTTTCGTTTTGATAATTTAGAAACATTGTATAGATAATGCTATTTTTATTATTGGTAGTAATATCATTTAAATATTTATTATATATTTTATTCATTCCAATACGATAATATTCTGATTCCTTATCAGTTATACTTTTTGAGTAAATATTTTTATAATTAAATTTTTTTAAAAGAAATAGTTTTTCATAAACTTCTTTGCTCATCTTTATATATGGCTTATTGAGACTATTTTTTATGATATCTAAAACAACCGTGTTTATTATATCTTTATTATTATCCCCTAATACTTCTGTTATTTCTTGTGGTAAATCTTTTCGATTAAATTTACCTATACTAATTGCATCTTCGATATCTCTTCCAATATAGCCAATTATATCGCTAATTCTTACAACACATCCTTCTAGTGTCATTGGATGGTATTTTTTTACTTTTTCTAAATTTGTGTAAGATTCTTTATATTGATTCAAAAATTCACTTGGTGTCTTTGGCGTTGGAACATATTTATTAGATAACATTTCACCATTATGGCACATTATTCCATCTAAAACTTGAATAGAAAGATTTAGTCCATTACCATTGTTTTCAATACTCATACAGTGTCTAACACTTTGAATATTATGAGCAAATCTTTCATTTAATTCACGCATTGAAATTTCATCTAAAATATATTCTCCTTGATGACCAATTGGGGTGTGACCAATATCGTGACCTAAAGCAATCGCCTCTATTAAGTCCTCATTTAAATTTAGGGCTCTTCCAATGGTTCTTGCTATTTTACTAACTAATTGTACATGAATCATTCGTTTTGAAATGTGATCACTCTCATTATAAGGAAATACTTGTGTTTTATCTATATAGCGATTATAACTTAAAGAATGAATAATTCTATCTATGTCACGGTAAAAACTTGGACGAATATCATCATCAGAAATTTCAACTAAGCGAATTGAATCACTACTTTTTGTAGCATATTTGCTTAAATTTTTTTCTTTGTTTAAAAAATTTTGTTTGGCTTCTTCTAAATATTCCATATTATTCCTCCATAAGTTATTATTATTCTTTATTGTTTGCTTTACTTATTAAGCGAATCATTGAATATGGTGGTAGTTGCTTTTGAAATTTTAATTTTAAAACTTCTTCTGGATGACAGGCAACATCTAATTCATTCATATTTTCATCATATATTTTATCAATAGTATATTGATAAGTTTCGCCAGAAGGCGTAAATATTTCTGTCTGATCTCCTGGTGAAAAAAAATTTCTTTCTATTAGAATAATACAATTATTTTGATAATCATATCCAGTAATTAATCCTAAATAATCTTGATTAGACAATTCTTGTCTTCCACTATAATACTGATCTGTATGGTCTGCTTCTTTCATTAAATACTGTGATGATACTTCTCGATTAGCTACTTTGTTTAATCGTTGTTCTAACAAAGACATTTTTTCTTCTGAAAGATTATTGTTATAGTAGCTATCTATTATTTCACGATAAGTTCCAATAACTGTGGCTAGATAATATAATGAACGCATTCTTCCTTCTACTTTTAAACTTTTAATTCCGCTTTCAATTATTTGACCAATATATTTTGATAAATTTAAATCTTTTGAAGCCATTGTAAAATCTTTTTCTTCAGTGGTTTTAAAAGCAAAACGACACACTTGTGAACATCCTCCACGATTGGCATCACGATTTGTAACATAGTTTGATAAAGCACATCTGCCACTAAAACATGTACACATGGCTCCATGAATAAATATTTCAATATCAATTCCCGTTCTTTTAATTATTTCTTTCATATCTTCTAGTTGAACTTCTCTTGCTAATACAACTCTTTTTACACCTTCATTTTTAAAATATTCAACGGCTTTATAGTTACTTGTTGAATTTTGAGTGGACAAATGAACTTCAACATTAGGAAAATTGGTTTTTATATAGGAAATAATAAATGGATCACTTACAATAAACGCATCAATACCTGCCATTACGACTTGTTGTATATATTCTTCTACACCTTCCATGTCTTCATTATGAAAGACAATATTTAATGTTAAATATACTTTTTTGTTTAGTTTATGGGCAAAATCACAGGCTTGTTTAATATTTTCTAGAGTAAAGTTTGTTGCATTTGCACGTAAGCTATATTTTTCTCCTCCAATATAAACGGCATCTGCTCCATATAATAATGTAACTTTTAAACGTTCTAAATCTCCAGCTGGAGATAGTAATTCAATTTTAGCCATTTTTTCTCACCTTATAGATTGTCTTTTTGAAAAAGAAATTTGTATCTTGACCTAATTTTTTATATTTTTCAAGATATTTGATATTTTGACAATTACCTTTAATATATTCTTTTGTATCATCCACTATTTCTTTAAATAAACTGTGATTTATTCCATACTCACGCATTATAATATAGGGAACGTTATTATCAAATAAATTCTTTATAATTGATGTTCCGTTTGTTATACTTTTTAGAAAAAAACTTGTTCCATTTTCATCTTCAATTAGTTGATACTTTTGGTTTATTATTTTTTCTTCAATATCTAGAGTTTTACTAGACGATTTATTTAAATCTTTATAATAATTTGTTATTAATCTTCGCTTAGAAAAAGCAACAGATGGCATACTTAATACTTCTACCATTGAAATAATACTAGTTTTAGCTACAATTTCTAATATTTCTTCTAATGTTATTTCTTTACTTAATAAAGCATATTTAACTCCTTTATTAAAATAATAATTACATGTTTTATAATTATTTACCATATGTGTTTGATTCCAAACTAAATCAGTTTTTAAATTTAATTCTTTTTTTAATTGAAGGATTGCTAGATCATAGAAAAAAATTCCTTTAATATTTAAATTATCTAAATATAGTAATTCTTGTTTTAATGCTTCTATTTCTTTATTAAATATATTTTTATTTATACTAATAAATATTTCTTTTTGGGGATTTTTTTCTATTATATCTTTGATTTCTTCTTTGGTATATGTTACTTCACTTTGAACTGAAAATCCTTTTAAGGCTAAGATTAAGCCATCGGCATCTATTATATCTTTATTTGATTGTTCTACTAGTAGTTTCATAGTTCACCTCTTTTTATATTATATAATAATCATTAATAAAGTTAAAGTAAAGTAATATATTTTATTATTATATTAATTCTAGTAAATAAAAAAACCTAGAATTTTCGTAATTTAACTAGGCTTTTATTTTAATATTTTTTCTTAATTATTTTTTTATACTTAAAGATATTCCATCACCAATATCATAAAACTCTGTATTATATTTTTCATTATTTTTTAAGAACTCAATGTATGCTTTTGTCTTTCTAACTATTCCGCGTACATTACGACTTAAAATTTCTTCTTCTGGAGTTTTTACTAGGCCATGAAAATTTAAATTGTCAGTAATTATCGCTCCATTTTTTGTTAAATTATTTTCAAATTTTTCAAAGAATTTTATGCTTTGTGCTTTTGCCGCATCAATAAAAATTAACTCAAAGTTATCGTTTAATTCTACATCAAAAGCATCTTTATTTATTACTGTTATTCTATCTTCAAGATTTAATTCTTTTATATTTTTGATTGCTTCTTTATATCTTAATTCATCACGTTCAATTGTTGTTACTTTAATATCTTTACTTGTTAAGGCCATCATTATAGCTGAATAACCTATTGCTGTACCTATTTCTAAAATATTTTTTATATTATTTTTTTTAATGTATGATATTAAAAAATCTATTCCATCATTTTGCATAATAGGTACATTGTTTTCTTTAGCATATTTTTTTATTATTTGTATTTTGTCAAACATTTTCTAGTACCCCTGATTTATAGCCGCAAGTTCATTTTTCTTATTTAAAAAATCATTGTATTCTTCATAGAAAAATGTTTCTAATGTTTCAATATTTGATATAAAGTAAATATATGGTGTTGAATCTGGATTAAATGCAGCATCAATACTGTTTTTAGAAATGGTAGATATTGGACCTATTGGTAGTTTTCCATTCATACTTCCATCAGTTAGTCTAGTATTATATGGACTTTTTATTTGAAATTCAGCTGCGGATAATGCTCTTTTTTCATCAATCTTATTAGCGTATTTGGCTGTTACATCACTACCAAGTGGCATATTTTTTTTGATTCTATTTACAAAAACACTTGCCATTTTAGATCTATCAGTTGAAACAGAGCTTTCTTTTTCAATCATACTTGCTAAAGTTAATCGCTCATGAATGCTTAATGTAGCATAATTATAGTTTTCATATTTTTCTAAATGCTTGGCAGTTTGTTCAAGCATTTTATCAAATATATATTCTACATTAACATCTTCATTTGCTAAAGTATATGTATCAGGATATAAGTATCCTTCTAATTTATAGTATATTTCTTTATTTAAAATATCTTCTGTAATAAACCAATACTTATTAATCAATTTTCTAATATACTGTTCATCATTGCTTTTATTAATTACATCATCATAACTATTAGACGTTTTACTTGAGATTATTCTTGCTATTTCCCGCATATTTAATCCTTCTTGAATTGTAATGTTAATTTCATCTGGATTATAACTATTTCCTTTTTCTAATGCCTTAATAATTTGTTCTAATGACATACTTTTATTAAATTTATATGTTGTAGCTTTTAAGGATGAGGTTTTATTTAGTTTAATATATAACTTAAAAAATTCAGGATTTCTAATTAAATCTTTTTCTTTTAAAATTTTAGCTATTTCACTTGCTCCAGCTCCAGATGGAATAATTACTTCTATGTTAGTTGTATCATTTGAATCTACTGGGCTTTTGAAGATGTTCCAAGTAATTAGTCCAGCTAATATTATTAATAGAATTAGTATTATAAATATTATTATTATTTTGACTTTCTTTTTTACTACCATAATTCTCCTTTTTCAAAAAATAAAGAGCCTTACTGCTCAATATTTTTCTCCGCTACTGATCTTTTTATTTCTTCTTGTAGAGTATTTAATATAGTTTCTACTATTTTCCATTCTTTTTCTGTTTCTATTGCTCCTAAAGTTGAATTAGAATCTGTATAATTGTAAGTTGAAGCATATACTTGAATATTACCTTCTGCATCTTTTGTATTGTCGGTATAAACAATATAATTTTTTTTGGTTTCATCACTTTCGTATGTGAATAAAACTTCATATTCTACTTCTTTACCATTTTCATCCACTAGTGTAAACTTATTTTTGTCCATCTTCTTTTCCTTTCTTATCTAAAAATGATTGTAATATAATAGTTGCTGCAATGCTGTCTACAACTTTCTTTCGTCCTTTTCTTGAAACATTTCCCATTATTAGCATATCTGTTGCGCTTTTGGTCGTTAGGCGTTCATCTTGTAGGTAAACAGGAATATTTATTATTTCTTCTAATTTTTGTTTAAACATTATACTAAGTTCGCCCTTTGGACCTATTGTATTATTCATATTTTTAGGAAATCCTAAAACTATAGCTTTAGCATTTACCTCTTCAACAATTTTCTTTACTTCATTTAAGAGAAAATCATATTCTTCATTATGTCTTATCGTTTTATAACTTGAGGCTATTAGACCTGTATTGTCGCTTAAAGATATACCAAGTGTTCTACTTCCTAAATCTAAACCAATATATTTCATTTTTCTTTTTTTTGAAATTCATTTAATAGAATTTCAACAATCTTAGCACGATCAATTTCTTGGATTTTATTGCGAGCATCTTGGTAGCTAGAAATATAGCCGGGATCTCCGCTAATTAAATAACCAACAATCTGATTGGTTGGATTGTATCCTCTTTCTATCAATGAAGAGCACACTTCATTTAAAATTTTCCTTGTTAGCTCTGTATCAATTTCTTTTAAATCGAATAAGCTTGTAGTATCTTGGGACATATAATCACCTCATCTTATATTTATTTTAACATTAATTTAGTTTATATACAACAATTTTAAGCTGCATAAACAAAAGCCATGTAAAGAACAAAGATTAAAAATATTGTTGCGACAATAGAACCATTTATTTTTTCAAATGTTGTACTTTTATCTTTTACTCCTAAAGCTATTGTTATTAAAGTACCACCTATTAAACCACCAATATGAGCAAAATTATCAATATTTGGAATAATAAAGCCTATCATTAAATTAACCAAAATTAATGGAATAATTTGACTTTTTACAACATTTCCTAAGTATACTCTATAATAATATCCAAAATATAATAATGCTCCCATTAATCCAAAAATTGCTCCACTTGCACCTACTGAAGCAGTATTACCTCCAAAAGTCATAGAGAATAATGCACCAATTAGGCCACTAAATAAATATATTATCGTAAATTTCCATTTACCAAAGAAACTTTCAAGTTGACTACCAAGAACATACAAGGCATAACAATTAAATGCAATGTGTGTTAGTCCACTATGAATAAATATTCCAGTTAATAAACGATATAATTGCCCAGCACGTATGCTTGGACCATGAATACAAAAATATTCTATAAATACGTTATAATTAGTAAAGAATATTCCAAAAATATATATAACTATGTTTATGGCAATTAAAATGTATGTAATTACTGGAATCTTTTGTTTAAATATTTTTTCTATTCTTTTAGCATCTTCTTTATTATGCTTATTTATATCACCAGTTATCTTCATAAATAATTCTACACCTTGTTCTGTAAATTTTAATTTCTTATTCAAATCCGGAAAAGCTTTCTTAATTTCAGCACTTTTTTCCAAATCAGTTTCTTCTGTTACCTTTATGCAAATTGCATTTGAGGCTTCATTTAAATTTGAGGTAACATTATCGCCTAAATTTAAAAATATACTCATTACATTTAAATTAAATGATAGTGTTTTTTTCTTTATTTTTTTCATTATTCTTTTTGTTTTAAATTTATCAAAATCAAATTGTTCATTATTATGAATATATCCAGAAACAATTCGAACTATTTTATAATCTTCATCTAAATTCTCTAGCCATATTTCGTTTTCAACACCTTGAAGAATTATGGGATTATAATTCTTTTCAGTTATAAAATAATGTAATAGTTTCATTGTTATTGTATTTTTTTTGTCTAACATTATTTCTGTTTCCATTATTTCCCTCCTAAAAATATTAATATTATTATATAACAAAACATAGAATAAAGAAAGAGGTGTTTTATGTTAAAAAATTGTATTATCTTTATTCTTTTATTATTTCCTTGGTTTATAACAAGTGCTTTTCCTATTGATTATAATTACTATGATTCTTTAAATTTGCCTTTTTTTGCACCACCTAAATTGTTTTATGGTATAGCATGGCCTTTAGTATATATATTAATTACTATAAGTATATTTCAGATTATTAATAGTTTTAAATTAAGTGATATACCAAAGTCTTATAAAATAACTCTTTTTATTAATTATCTTTTTAATCAGTCATATACAATTATTGGTTTTGGTTTAAAAAACAATTTTTTAGGTTTTGTAAGTTGTTTAGGTACTTTTATTTCTTGTTTATTTTTAGTTGTTGAAACGAAAGAATTAAAAGAAAAAAGTACTATGTATTTATTACCATATGTACTTTTATCATTTTTTGCTACAATACTTTCTTTTTCAATTTATATAATGAATATTTAATTTATTTATCTAAGATAAAGAATTCATCTTTTTCATTGTTTTGATACTCATCTATTATAGCTATTGTTTTATTAAATTCTTCTTCTAATTCTTGAAAATGATTATTAATATAATTTAAATCTTTTTCTTTACTCTTTAATTCATGTTCATATGCTATATTGGCCAAATTCATAAAGCCTAAATATTTACAATCACTTTTTAATGAGTGTACTTCTATCGCATAGTTTTCTAAATCCGATGTTGTTTTATAACTTCTTATTCTTAACCATTTATTATTTGCTTCGCTTGAAAAGTCTTTTAATGTCATATTATACATTTCCATATCACCTAAAAGTTCTAAAGCTTTTTTTAAGTCTACTCCTTTTTTTATTAAGAATTTCTCTTTTTCTTTTCCTAGTTCTTCTTGTCTTAAATTTTCTTCTAATTTATTAATTTTAGGAATATTTTGTGTATTTTCTAGAATTTCTTCAATATTTTCTTCTACTGGTATGACAAGATTTTTTTTATCTTTTTCTATTTTTGTATACTCTTTAACTGGTAATGTTTCTTTTTCTTCTAATATTTCTAATTCTTCAATTGGTTCTATTATTTTTTTTGATGGTATAACTGATGAATTTAAAACTTTATTCATAACTTTTATTAAAGAGTCTTTTTCAATTGGCTTAGCTAAATAATCATTAAAGCCATCAGCTATATATTTTTCTTTCATTCCTGTTATAGCGTTAGCCGTTAATGCGATTACTGGTATTTTAAATTGTGGGTTTTCTTTTAATTTCTTTAGTGTTTCTACGCCTGTCATCTTAGGCATCATGTCATCCATTAAAATGACATCATAATCTTCTCCATTATTTATCTTTTCTATACAACTAAAACCACTTTCACAACAGCTTATATTAGTTGCATTAAAACGCTGTAGCAATTTTGTGGCAACTTTTAAATTTAGTGTGTTATCATCAACTATTAAGATTTTTTTATTTTTTAAATCTAGTGTTGTAGGAATTACTTGTACTACTGGTTTTACAGCAATTTTTTCTATTGGCTGATTTAAAACTACTGTAAATTTAGAGCCTTCTCCATAGACTGTATGAACAATTATTTTTCCACCCATTAATTCTATTAATTGTTTAGTTATAGCAAGTCCTAAGCCGGTTCCTTCAATTGTGGTATTTCTATCTTCTTCTAAACGTTGAAACTTTGTAAATAATTTATTAATGTTTTCTTGTTTTATTCCACGTCCTGAATCTTCAACGGAAATTATTATTTTTGATATGTTTTCTGTATTTATACAGTTAACTTCGTAGCGAACAAAGCCTTTATCTGTATATTTTGAGGCATTACTTAATAAATTTGTGACAATTTTTTTAATATTAGCGTGATCTCCATATAAAGTCTGTGGTAAGTCAGGTGCGATATAATAAGTAAAGTCTAAACCTTTTTCTTGCATCTTAGGTCTTATTAATTTAGCCAATTCCTCAAATGTCGTTTTTGCATTATATGGTGAATTTACAATTTCTAGTTTACCTGCTTCAATTTTAGAAATATCTAGTATTCCATTTACTATTTCGAGTAATGTATTAGAAGCATTTATTATATCTTTGGCATTTTCTTTAGCTTCATCTAATGTAGAAGCATGATTAATACAATCACTAAAACCTACTATAGCATTTAATGGGGTTCTTATTTCGTGAGACATACTTGATAAAAATTCTGTTTTAGCTTTATTTGCCTTATCAGCTTGTTCTTTGGCTAATTGTAATTGATTAATTATTTTAATATCTGGATTTTCTATTGTAAAATAAGTTAAAATAGTAATAAAGGTTGCTGCTGACGTTACTAATAAGTATTGTGGAAAGGAAGACTGAATTACAGCAGCAATTCCAGCAACAATTATAAATGCCAGTACTGGAATAAATCTTTTATCACGAATTTGTTTTCTATTATAAATTATGAAAATGCCCCAAGAAATTATACATAAACCAGCTATTGAATAACTTATTAGTGCAGAAGGCCCATAAGTGAACATAACCTTTCCATCACCATAAACGCCTAATCTTGCAATCATAATAACTAAACTTACAAAGATAAAAATCATTAAAAATAATTTTGATATTTTTTTAAAATTAAGATAATCCCTATCTGCATTATCAATTATTATATTGGTATTTTTTTTATTAAATGAAATAACAAAAATATAATATGTAAATATAAAAACCCAGGCAATTATAAATACTAAATATGATTTTGCAAATATATTTGTAATAATCGATTGAGGATTACATAAACCTAATAATACGCTTATACAATCAACAATTAGTGTTATAAAATTTACAATAATTAATGATGAATATATTTTATTTTCTAATGTATTTATTTTCTTTTTACAAAAGTAAACTAATCCAATTAAAATTATATAGAATAGACTTGCTATTTGAAAAAAGAAGCTTGTAAAACTTATCATACTTTCACATCCTATTTTCTTATATTATAATACATATTTTTAATAATATCTAGAAATATAATTAATTACTTGTAATTTTGTTAATGTTTAGTACTAATAAGAATTTGTTTTTTTATGACAAAATAAAAATGTAAACTTTTTTGTGTTTACATTTTTGTTGTAACTTTTTAATTATTTATTTTTTCGCGTATATTTCAATTCCAATTTTTTACCTGATTCTAATCCATGAATTGAACTTATATTAGGGATAATGTCATAAATATCATCTCTATTAAGGCCTGATGATAAACATATTTTTTCTAATTTATCTACCATTTGACCTCCATCTTCTAAAGCTTTATCATAAAGATCCAATAATGAATCAGTTGATATTATTTGATCATCCATAGGATTGGTCCACTCTTCATGAGTAAGATTTAAAAATTGTAGTGCTTCTTCGCTATTTCTATGATATGAGAATGAACTTGTTCCTTTTAGTGCTGGGTCAGCAAAATCAAATATTGCACGTTTAATCCCTGTTGGATCATACTTAAATATTTTCATATACATACTTACCTGATTAATGGCTTCAAAAAAACACTGTCCACCATCAACAATTCCATATGTTTCTTGTAGTGATGTATCTAAAACATTAACTAATTGACTACTTAATGTAACGTTTCTTAATAAAAAATCTTTATGAACTGGATAAGTATTAGGATTCTTTTTTTCCTTATGTTCCATTAAATATATATCTATTAAATTTTCAACAATCCCATGCATCCATGTTTGATTATTTGGATTTCTCGTATGATCTCCTGCATAATAAATAATTTGCGGATGTGTATAGGCATCTAATATATGATGCATTGCATAACCTGGACCAATAAATAGACGTACTTGTTCATCTTCAATTGCTCCATTATTTTTTGCTGCTTTTAAATAATTATAAACAAATTCTGCAAATTGGGATTCTTGTAGAAGACTTGAATCAGCTATATTTTGATTTAGTCTTCTTGAATTCCATATTTTATAAAAATTATGATAGATTAAAAAATCATGTCCTTGGGCAAATATATTAAATTTACCATAATTAGGAAAAGAACTAATAGTTTCTTCGCTTAATTTTTCTTTTAGTTCTTTATAAAAGATATCATGTGTTTTAGGACCTGGCATAAAAACACCTTGCTTATTTTTTTATTTTTACTAAAGATGATGAATCTGATTCTTGATAATCTTTAGCCAGACCTTCATAAATAATTTGATCTTGTAGCAATCCATAAAAATCAAATGGCCTAATATCTTTTACGTCTTTTCCATCAAAAATATTTATACCACTTTCTGTTAAGATTGTTGCTACCCATTGAGAACAGAAAAAACTATTTGGAATTTGAACCCCTTTTCCATAAATTAACATCGATATTAATCCAGCATAATTAAAATTGTATTGTTCGTGTTTTTCCCAATATTGATCCATTAATGATGATAGTTTATTATACTGATTTTCTGAAATTGATAATTCCATTACAGCAATTCTACTAACGTCAGGTTTTAAAGCGAATATACCACTTCTAATATTTTCTTTTACTAAACCAGAATTAAACGGATTTCTTATTTCTTTACGAGCAAAAGACATCATATTATCTAACTTCCTATCACGAGATAGAGAAATATGTGAATATTGATCTCCTTCATATCTATTCCAAAATTTCATTCCAGCTCTTAGTTTTATAATTTTTCCAGGAATTGTGTCAGTATAACTTGCCACAATTTCTATTTTTTTATCAACCACTAGAATCCCCTCACAAATTTTATTCTTTTTTATTTATATTTTTTTTGAAATGATTTAAAATCTGAAAGAGTTTTTTCTCCTTCTTTTGTATAAATACTTCCACCTACATATTCTATACCACTTAAAAATGATAAATCTGTCATTTGTTCAACATGCAAGTCTCCTGTTACAACTTTTAAATTTTCTAATGAATTACTATTAGTTGCTGTTGTTGCATTTAAATTACCAATAATAGCTTCTAAAGATGTTAAGCTACTGAAGTCATGAAGTTTTTGTAAGTTTGCATCTCCAAATATTAACTTTATTGATTCTAAACTCTCACTTGGAATTGTTCCATCATAATATAAATCATTAGCAAAACATGTAAATTGAGTATTTGGTGTTTTTAATTGTGCATCATCAAGTGCCACTAATTCAGCAGGCACTCCAAGATGTTCTACAATTAAATTTTTTCTTTTTGGCGCTATAACACGAGATTTATTTATACACTTAATTGCTGTCATATAAGCAGCAGGCATTCTTAATGCATATTTTATTGGACCATATTTTTCATAATATGCATCATCTAATTTACCTAATTGTCTAGCTCCCTTTTCCATTAATTTATTAAAATCATCATCGTGTACTTTTTTTATATCTGCTAATAATACAATCTTTTCTAGCATAGCATTATCCATGCTCATCCCCCCTTTGATTTGTACATATTATATCATATTTCTTTTAATTTTTCAAGTTTTAGTTTATTTTTAGTTTATTTTTTATCTATATGACTAATATTTAGTTTATTTATCTAAGATAAAGAATTCATCTTTTCCATAGTTTTGGTATTCATCTATTATAGCTATTGTTTTATTAAATTCTTCTTCTAATTCTTGAAAATGATTATTAATATAATTTAAATCTTTTTCTTTACTCTTTAATTCATGTTCATATGCTATATTGGCCAAATTCATAAAGCCTAAATATTTACAATCACTTTTTAATGAGTGTACTTCTATCGCATAGTTTTCTAAATCCGATGTTGTTTTATAACTTCTTATTCTTAACCATTTATTATTTGCTTCGCTTGAAAAGTCTTTTAATGTCATATTATACATTTCCATATCACCTAAAAGTTCTAAAGCTTTTTTTAAGTCTACTCCTTTTTTTATTAAGAATTTCTCTTTTTCTTTTCCTAGTTCTTCTTGTCTTAAATTTTCTTCTAATTTATTAATTTTAGGAATATTTTGTGTATTTTCTAGAATTTCTTCAATATTTTCTTCTACTGGTATGACAAGATTTTTTTTATCTTTTTCTATTTTTGTATACTCTTTAACTGGTAATGTTTCTTTTTCTTCTAATATTTCTAATTCTTCAATTGGTTCTATTATTTTTTTTGATGGTATAACTGATGAATTTAAAACTTTATTCATAACTTTTATTAAAGAGTCTTTTTCAATTGGCTTAGCTAAATAATCATTAAAGCCATCAGCTATATATTTTTCTTTCATTCCTGTTATAGCGTTAGCCGTTAATGCGATTACTGGTATTTTAAATTGTGGGTTTTCTTTTAATTTCTTTAGTGTTTCTACGCCTGTCATCTTAGGCATCATGTCATCCATTAAAATGACATCATAATCTTCTCCATTATTTATCTTTTCTATACAACTAAAACCACTTTCACAACAGCTTATATTAGTTGCATTAAAACGCTGTAGCAATTTTGTGGCAACTTTTAAATTTAGTGTGTTATCATCAACTATTAAGATTTTTTTATTTTTTAAATCTAGTGTTGTAGGAATTACTTGTACTACTGGTTTTACAGCAATTTTTTCTATTGGCTGATTTAAAACTACTGTAAATTTAGAGCCTTCTCCATAGACTGTATGAACAATTATTTTTCCACCCATTAATTCTATTAATTGTTTAGTTATAGCAAGTCCTAAGCCGGTTCCTTCAATTGTGGTATTTCTATCTTCTTCTAAACGTTGAAACTTTGTAAATAATTTATTAATGTTTTCTTGTTTTATTCCACGTCCTGAATCTTCAACGGAAATTATTATTTTTGATATGTTTTCTGTATTTATACAGTTAACTTCGTAGCGAACAAAGCCTTTATCTGTATATTTTGAGGCATTACTTAATAAATTTGTGACAATTTTTTTAATATTAGCGTGATCTCCATATAAAGTCTGTGGTAAGTCAGGTGCGATATAATAAGTAAAGTCTAAACCTTTTTCTTGCATCTTAGGTCTTATTAATTTAGCCAATTCCTCAAATGTCGTTTTTGCATTATATGGTGAATTTACAATTTCTAGTTTACCTGCTTCAATTTTAGAAATATCTAGTATTCCATTTACTATTTCGAGTAATGTATTAGAAGCATTTATTATATCTTTGGCATTTTCTTTAGCTTCATCTAATGTAGAAGCATGATTAACACAATCACTGAAACCGACTATAGCATTTAATGGAGTTCTTATTTCGTGAGACATGCTTGATAAAAATTCTGTCTTAGCTTTATTTGCCTTATCAGCTTGATCTTTAGCTATTTCTAACTGACTAATCATTTTCGTATCTGGATTTTCTATTGTAAAATACATTATAAATGTTACTAAAGCTTCCACAGATGTTAGTAAAATTAAACCTGGAACAAAAAACTGCACAATCATCGCTATTGTTGATAAAACAATTAAAAACCATAAAGGAATAAACTCTTTACTAGCAATATATTTCTTATTTTTAAGTAATAAACAACACATCACAACTATTCCTAAAACAGCCATAAAATAAGACAAATTTACACTTATTCCAGTAGGATATAAAGAAGTTGCATTTTCAATGTACTCTATTGGTAGAAATAAATTAGCAATCGTTAACAATGGTAAAATAAATTTTATCACAATACCACTATATTTATTGTATTTATTAAGCTCTTCTTTTTTTCTAAAACATACAGCAAATATATATAGTAGAAATAAAATTCCCCATATATCATAATAGCAAAAAATTAATTTTGTAATTAATTTATACACACCAGAATTATAATCAACTAAAGAAATTGTCATAAAATATGATACATTGTCTAAAATAAGACCAATTAATGATGTAATTACCAATCCAAAATAAATCTTATTTTCATTCCTATAACTAACCTTCTTTATTATACATACAACAAGAAGCATAACAATAAAAAGTATACTCCCTATTGAAAAAGAAATGTTAGTAAATGATAAATTTTCCATTCTTGCACCTCGATCCTCTACAATATAAATTATAACACGTATATTTACCTATTACCATAAATTTTATTTAGAAAACCATTATAAAAATAATATAAAAAAAGATAACATCTACCACAATATGTTATCTCTTTATATTATCTATTTATTTGTTTTTACTTTTTGCTTTTCTGATACAATATTCATTTTTTGGATATCATCTTTTCTGATACCTTCAAAATCTACCTTTCCATTCGGCGTGTATTTTAAATCATCATTAAATTCATAATAACGTGGTAAAACTTCAACACCTATTCTCTCAGCTATTAGTGCTTGAGTAGCATCTTGAATTTTACTTCTATTCTCTTCAGTATCATTTTCTATTACAAAGTGTACTTTAGGAACTTGACGTAATTCTGCATCAGGAATTGGTACAACTGCACATTTCTTAACACCAGGTATAGAAGATATTAATTCCTCCATTTCTGGTGGATAAACATTATTTAATCCACAAACAAATAATCTTTTAATTCTACCTACTAATTCAATAGTACCATCTTCATCTATTTTAGCTAAATCACCAGTTGCAAACCATCTAGTACCATCCTCACTAACTTTTATAGCTTTATTTGATTCTTCTTCATTATTATGATATCTAAGCATTAATGAAGGCGTTGTTACATATAATTCTCCAACATTATTATAATATTCTTCTTCACCAGTATTTGGATTAACTATTTTAGCATTATCATATACATGTAAAATTCCAACAGTTCCTTCCCTACTTTTATTTCCTTCTTTTAAAGTTACTGAACCGCCTAATTCTGATGCACCAAAACCATTACAAATTGTTTCTTGAGCCCCACCTTTTATTAAACTTTCATTGATTTTTCTTTCTTTTACAACTGGTAAACTTTCACCACCTGATACTGGCGCTTTCATATTTGAAAGACATCCTGGTATAACCTCAGAATTATCAATTAATGTTTCCCAATGAACAGGTCCACCAAAGGCCATTGCCGGATTTAATCTTTTTAAATTCTTTAAAAAATTCTCTGGAGAAGCATCTAATAACAAATGCGTTTCTAAGCCCCTACACAATGCAAGATGAAGAGTAAACATACCAAAAATCATAAATTGCGGTAATATATTCATAAATACATCACCACGTTTTACATTTTCCATTATATATCTATGAGAAAATACCATATTATTTAAAGCATCATTAGATAATTCAACACCCTTATGCACTCCAGTAGTACCACCTGTATATGATATAGCAGCTAAAGAACCTTCTTCATATACATCAAAATTAGCAAAATTTAAACTACTATTTTGATTTAATTTTGGCCAACGTCTCTTTAAAGAAAATGGAACGTTTCCTTCTAAAAACTTTTGTGATATATATAAAGACTTCACCATTTTATTATTAAGTGAATTAATAGGTGATGTAACCACAACATTCTTAATTCCTAACTTTTCACTTACCTTTTTCACTTTTTTATAATTATCCATAATACCTATATACATCTTTACGTTTAGATCTTTTAAGTCACGTTCTAATCCATATTCATTAGCTCTTGGATCAATCGGACAATAAATAGCTCCCATTTTTGATAATGCATAAAATGCATAAACAGATTCTGGCGTATTTGCTAAACTTACAGCTACTTTATCACCTTTTCTTATACCATAAATCCTTTGTAAAGTTTCACTAAGCGAATCTATATTTGAAAATAATTCTCCATAAGTTATTTCATTTTTTCCAAAATCTGTATCAAATACTATCGCAATATCATCTAAGTGATTTTTACTTTGCTCTTTTAAATAATCATACATTGTCATTTTTGGAAAATCTAACTTTAAAGCTTCCTCAGGATAAAACTTTAAATGCGGTTTATCCATACTAGGTTTCCCTGTTGGAGGCCCTTGAATCTCCCCAGTAGCTAATTTTCTTAAATATAAATTTCTAATTTGTTCTTCTGATAAATCTTCTTCATAAAATTTTAGATTTTTAGTAGTTGTATCCATATTATCCCCCTTTATTTATCGCATATTATAACACATTTTATCTTATTTTTCAAGGAGTAAGAAAAAATTACAAAGTAAAAGCAGTAGTTAAAATCTAAAAAATCTAAAAAATACTGCTTAAATTGTTCATAAATTCTAAAAAGCAAAACGACTCTTAACACTATAATTTTATATAATAATAAGTAATTATGCAAGCATTTTTCAAATCTAAGTCATCATAATCAACAAATTACTTTTCAAAAAAATTTAAAAAAGTACATTTATTTTTAATAATTTTGTTTTTTTACAAATTTTAAAATAATATTCCTGATTTTTTACTTAATTTTTTAATATTAATATAAAACCATACTACGTTAAAATACCTATTTCCTTCTTAATTCTTCTAACTTATCCTGAAATTCTTTTGGTGGATTAACTTCAAAGAATAATTCTTTGCCTGTTCTTGGATGTTTAAATTTTATACTCTTAGAATGAAGCATTTGACCAAATTCTGTTGCTTTCTTTTTGTTATATAGTGGATCATTAGAAACAGGATGATTAATATATGCTAAATGAACTCTAATTTGATGAGTTCTTCCTGTTTGTAATATACATTCAAGTAAAGTATTATTTTTAAAGCGCTCTAAAACTTTAAAATTTGTTATAGCTTCTTTAGCATTTACATCAGTTACAGCCATTTTTTGTCTATCTTTAACATCTCTACCAATTGGTGCATCAATTGTACCAGTATCATGTTTTATTATTCCATCAACAATGGCTAAGTATTTTCTTTCAACATCCTTATTAGCAATCATTTTAGCTAATTGTTCATGAGCCCATTCGTTTTTAGCAACTAACATAAGACCGCTTGTATCTTTATCCAATCGATGGACGATTCCTGGTCTTATATTATTAGTAGCTGATAAGTCAAATCTATACAATAAAGCATTAACTAGCGTATTTGTATAATGTCCAGGGGCTGGATGTACAACCATGCCACTTTCTTTGTTAATTACTAGTAAATCATCATCCTCATAAATTACATCTATTGGAATATTTTCCGGCTCTATATTAACTTCATAATTTAAATCATTATTTATTTCTATTTTATCATTTTGTTGTACTAAATAATTAGCATTAACTTTTTTTCCATTTACAATTACTAAATTTTCTGTAATTAACTTTTTTACTTTACTCCTTGATAATTCTAACTTTTTAGCTAAATATGAATCTATTCGTAATGCTTCTTCTTCAGTTACTATTATCATTTCTTTTTTCCTCCTTTTTTTCAGTTATAATAAAAATTATTATTAAAAAGAATGTTCCTAAACAAATTGCAATATCTGCAATATTAAAAACTGGAAAACTATATTTAAATATAAATATTGATAAAAAGTCTGTTACTTTTTGATAAATTATTCTATCTATTAAATTACCCATAATTCCTCCAAGTAAAATACCAAGAGGGAAATATGATATTTTTGGTAGTTTTTCTTCAAGAATGAATTTATTTAAAATAACTAAACAAATTATGCTAATTAAAATCAAAAAGTATATTTGATTTCCTAAAATGCTGAAGGCTGCTCCTTCATTTTCGACATAATATAAAGAAAAGAAATTAGGAATTACTTTTATTTCTTGATATATTACCATTTTACTTTTGATAATATTTTTCACTATTTGATCTATTAATAATGTAATCAATGATATTATATAGATTGTTTTCTTATTTTTTAATTTAGTTATCATTTTCCACCTTTTCTTGCAAATTTTTTATTTTTTCAATTATTATTTGATATTGATTTAATCTTTTTTCAACATTTCCTCTAACTTTTAGTAAATCGCCTTTTTGTATGTTGTTATATTCTTTATAAAGTTTTGGAAATAAAATATAGTCTGCAGTAGCTGTTTCATCACTTCCTGTGATAAAGGCCATTTTATCACCTTTTTTTGTTTCAATTATTTTTATTTTATCAACTAAAATTAAGGTGTCTATTTTTTTAGAAAAATATTGATTAATATTATTTAATGCTATACAGTATGGATTATCTTTTTTGTATATTGTTGTTGGGTGTGAAGAAAGATAAAAACCAAAAAGTTCTTTTTCTTTTTCTAGAAGATAAGGAGTAGAATATTCTTTTTGTTCTTCGATTTCTGGTTTCATTACTAAACTTGGATCAATATCTTTAGTTAATTCTGCATAATTATATAGACTGTCTAAATTGTATATTAATGTTGAGCGATTAATTTTAAATTCTTTAAAAACATCAGCATATATTAGTACTTCGAAAGTTTTTTTGCCGATTCCTGCTATATATAATCTACTAAAGCAGTCATATATATCTATAAATGGTCCATTATTTTTGGCTTCTTTTATAGTTGCTGAGGCTACTATACCAACTGATTTAATATTGGATATTGGATAAATAATTTTTCCATCTTTAACTATATATTTATCTTCACTTTGATTAATTGTTGGCTTTAAGATATCTATTTTGTTAGCTTTAGCTTCCATTATATATTCATAAGTTTTTGTTTCACTACCAATAACATTTGTTAAAAGATTAGCAAAAAATATCGTTTGATAGTGTGTTTTTAAGTATGCCATTTTATATGCAATTATTGCATATGCTACTGAATGTGAACGGTTAAATCCATATCCTGCAAAATTTAAAATTAATGTAAATATTTGTTCAGCTTGTTCTTTACTATGCCCTTTTTGAATACTTTTTGATACGAATTTTTCTTCTTCATTTTTTAATAAATCAACCTTTTTTTTGCTCATAGCTCGTCTTAAGATGTCAGCTTCTCCTAATGAATAACCAGCATAAATACTTGCAAGTTGCATTATTTGCTCTTGATAAATTAAAATTCCATATGTATTACTTAAAATTTCTTTTAAAGAATTATCAAGATAAGTTATTTTTTCTTCTCCATGTTTTCTTTTGATATAAGAATCAATATTTATTGCAGGTCCTGGACGAAATAGGGCAATAGCTGCAAAAATATCTTCAAATGTACTAGGCTTTAATCTTCGTAGGAAATTACGCATTCCAACTGATTCAAATTGAAATATTCCGCTTGTATTAGCTATTTTGAAAACTTCTAATGTTTCTTTATCATCCAAAGGTATTTTGGAAAATTCTATTTCATCACTGGTCTCATTTTTTATGTCATTAATTATATTGTCAATTATAGTTAAGTTTTTTAATCCTAGAAAGTCCATTTTTAATAAACCTAGCTCTTCTAAATACTCCATTGAATAACTTGTTAAATATATTCCATCACCAACAGTTAAAGGGATTATTTCATCAAGAGGAATCTGGCTCATAACAATTCCGGCTGCATGTGAGGATGTATGTCTTGGGAAGCCTTCTAATTTTAAAGCAATTTTATACATATTTGTCAAAAGTGTATCATTTTCTATCTGTGTTTTAAATAATTGGTTATTTTCATAAAAATCTTTTAATCTTTCTTTTGTAGTATTAGGAATAATTTTTGTCAATTGATCAATTTTATATGTTGGAATATTTAATACCCTACTAACATCTCTTATTACTTGCTTAGCACTAAGTGTTCCAAATGTGACAATTCCACAAACATTTCTTTTTCCATATTTTCCAATAACATAATTAATCACTTCTTCACGTCTATTATCTGGAAAATCTGTATCAATATCAGGCATTGTTTTTCGTTCTGGATTTAGAAAACGCTCGAATAATAAATCATATTTTATTGGATCAATATCTGTAATTCCAAGTGAATATGCTACTAATGATCCGGCGGCACTTCCTCTTCCTGGTCCTACTAAAATTCCGTTTTTTTTGGCAAACCTGATGAAATCATAAACAACTAAAAAGTAATTAGGAAAATTCATTTCATCAATCACTTTTAATTCATATATTAATCTATTTTTATAGTTTTCAGGGATTATTCCATTTAAACGTTTGGCTAAGCCTTTTTTACATAACTCGAACAAATATTGTTTTGGATTCTCACAATCATAAATTGGCAATAACAATTTAGATGGCGGAAATTCTAAATTACATGAATCACAGATTTTAATAGTATTAATTAGGCCATCATTATCAGTTAAATCCAAAATATTATTAATTTCTAATTCATGGTTTTCAGTTTCGTAATAAATATCGTCACTGACAGTTTTTCCATCTCTAATTTTATATAAATATGATAAGTATGTAGAATCATTTTTTGATAGATATAAATTTTCTCTAAAAAAAACAATATTATTTGTTATTATTTTAGCTTCTAATTTTTCTTTTTTAGTGGTATATCCCAAATAAATTTCACTATATATTTCCTTTAAATTAGTAAATTTTTCTTTATATTTATATGGAATTATAGCAATAACATTTTTATTATATTTATATAATTCTTCTTCAAGTACTTTTTTTTCATTTTGAATAGTTGAAAGTTTTATAATATTTTTATATCCTTCATAATTTTTAGCATATAAAACAATATTATAGGTATCTAATAATATATCTAAGCCAATTACTGGCTTTATATTTTTGTTTTTACATTTTGTAATAAATTCCATTGTTCCATACATTGTGGTATCGGCTATAGCCATACAAGAGATATTATTTTTTTCTGCATAAGTAATTAAATCATCTATCTTTAATAAACTTGATAATAGTGTGTAATTACTCTTTGTATATAATGGAATATACATACTAATACCTCCTTTTTTATTTATTTTATCATAAAGTTATATTTATGAAAATAAATCTAAAAAATATTTTTTAGATATAAATAAGTCATTTTATGTAAAAACGAACTTTATTTATTAGGTTTTATTTGACTTTATTTAATATTTATGTTAAAGTTATTAAGCAGAAAGAAAAAGACCGAAGGAGGAAGATTTTAATGGCAATAAATATTTCAAATAGAACTGGTAATATAAAAAACAAAAGATCTCATGCATTAAATGCCACTAAGACTAGACAAAAATTAAACTTACAAATATTTAGACTTGCTGATGGTACAAAGACTAGACTTTCTACTAAAGAAAAGAGAACTTTATTAAAGAATCAAAAAGCTGCATAATTTATGCAGCTTTTTTTGTTTTAGTTTGTTTTTTGTTTACTGGCAAGTGTAGCCTAAACTTTTTCCTTTAGTAATGACAGCTTCTTTAGTATCATCTAAAGCAAATTCTACTTTAGTAACAACATTTAAAGCATGATATGCATTTAACATTGTTGAATCTAGGGTTGCTAAATCTATTGAAACGATAGTTTCAAAACCAGATCCTTTATCATTTGTTACAATTTGATATCCTGGAATTTGTAAATGATCAAATGTTTGATGATATGCTGCTTTTAAATGTGGAACTGAAGTTGATGCCAAAGCTTCTTGACCAGCAGTTGGATTGACGTTCATAACTTTTGTATAACTTTTTAGTGTGTTATTGTTAAAAATTAATGTCATGTCAACTGTCATATCATAGCCTTCTGAACTTGCAAAATTTGTATATCGACAATTTATTGTTGAAACTGGTGAAACGTCATTTTCCTCTACTTCTTTATGATAAACATCTTTTTCTTTAGTTAAAGAAGTTGAAAAAATTGCGGCAATATTATTATATGATAAACCTAATGTTATGCACATTACTCCTAAAATTGCTAAAATTTTAGCTGGTTTTTTACTAGTTCTCTTTTCATAGTTTGCCACTTTTTCTAGCTCATTTAAATTCAAAACTTGTGTTTTTGTTAGTTCTTCTCTGGCTAATCTTTCTTCTTTAGTCATTTTTCTCATGAATGCCACCTCTATTCTTAAATTAATTATAACAAATGTTTAATTAATTACAAGAAAAAAATAACTATTTCTAGTTATTTTTTATTCTAGCGTCATATTTTTTTCTTTCTTCTGTATTTAAGATACGTTTTCTAATACGTATATTATTTGGTGTTACTTCAACTAATTCGTCAGAATTGATATAATCTAGAGCATATTCTAAAGTAATTGGACGTGGGCGTTTTAGAACAACTGTATGATCTGATCCTGCAGCACGTGTATTAGTTAATTGTTTACCTTTTACTACATTTACAGCTAAATCATTATCTCTATTGCATTCTCCTACTACCATTCCCTCATATACTTCAGTTCCTGGTTCAATAAACATAATTCCTCTATCTTCTAAGTTTCCAATTGAATAAGCTGTTGCTTGTCCGTTTTCCATTGAAACTAAAACACCAAGTTTTCTTTCACCAATTACACCATTTTCATAAGGCATGTATTCTTTAAATGAGTGATTCATAATTCCATAGCCTTTTGTCATTGTCATGAAATCTGTAGAAAAACCTATTAATCCACGAGATGGTATAGTATATAATAATCTAACTTGATTTTCAAAGTTATTCATACTTTCCATTTTTCCGCCGCGCATACCTAGTTGTTCAATTACTGTTCCAACACACTCTTCTGGAACTTCTATTTGTAGTTCCTCGCATGGTTCAAATTTTTGTCCATTGATTTCCTTAATTATTACATTTGGCTTTGATACTTCAAGTTCGAAACCTTCGCGGCGCATATTTTCAATCAAAATACCTAAGTGTAATTCTCCACGGCCACTTACTAAAAATGACTCATTAGTTGCTGGTTCTACTCTTAAGCTTACATCTTTTTGAGTTTCACGCATTAATCTCTCTTCTATTTTTCTTGCTGTTACAATTTTACCGTCTTTTCCAACAAATGGTGATGAGTTAGTACCAAAAGTCATTTGAAGTGTTGGCTCATCTATATGTAATAAAGGAAGTGGTAAAATTTCATTAGTATTACATAGAGTTTCTCCTACTGAGATATCAGCAAGTCCTGCTACTGCAATAATATCACCAGCTTCAGCTTCAGAAATTTCAACACGATTATAGCCGTAAAAGCCAAAAAGTTTTTGAATTCTAAATTGTTTTGTTGTACCATCTAAACGACAGCAAGTTACTACTTCACCAGTTTTTATCGTACCATTATGAACTCTTCCAATTCCAATTCTACCAACAAATTCATTATAATCTAGAAGTGCTGGTTGAAACTGTAGTGGTTTGTTTTTATCTCCAGTTGGCTCTGGAATTTCTTCTAAAATAGTATCTAATATTTCATCAAATCCTTCTGTTTGAGTAGATAAATCATCACTAAATGAACATGTTCCATTAACAGCTGATGCATAAATAACTTTAAAGTCTAATTGACTATCATCAGCCCCTAATTCAATAAACAAGTCTAAAACCTCATCAACAACTTGTTTACATCTTGCACTTGGCTTATCTACTTTATTAACTACAACTATTGGTTTTACATGAGCTTCAAAAGCCTTTTTTAATACAAAGCGAGTTTGAGGCATTGCACCTTCATAGGCATCAACTACCAATATAACTCCATCTACCATATTCATTATACGTTCTACTTCGCCACCAAAATCTGCGTGTCCTGGTGTATCTAAAATATTTATGCGAACGTTTTTGTAATCAATAGCTGTCGTTTTTGCTAAAATAGTTATTCCACGTTCTTTTTCTAATGCGTTTGAGTCCATTGAAAAATTTGATACATCTTCATTATCTCTAAACATTCCTGAATGTTTTAAAATACCATCTACTAGTGTAGTTTTACCATGATCAACATGGGCAATAATGGCTATATTTCTCTTATTCATTTTAAACACCTCTTCTTACGTCGCGTACAAGTATATCATAAAAATATTTAAAAATCTAGTTATTATAAAAAAAACATCCAAAAATGGATGCTTTTTGATTAAAGTATTATCATTAATAATGTTAAAATTATAATATTTGCTATTGCAATAGTTAATACTACTTTTCCTGCCCATTTAACCCATGTTGTATATTCAACTTTTGCCAAAGCAAGTCCTCCCATGATTGCACCACATGTTGGAGTAATTAAATTTACTAATCCATTTGCAGCTACCATAGTCATAATAGTTGTTTCAACACTATATCCAACTTGATTTGCAAGTGGTCCAATAATTGGAGAAGATAGTGTTGCAAGTCCTGAACTTGATGGAACAAGTACTGATAATACTACATGTAACAAATAATTTAATGGGGCAAAAATAACAGGTGGAACCATTTGTAAAACATTTGCTGCATTATAAATAATAAAATTATCTAAATATGTGCTTTGCATTAATACTGAGGCACCTCTTGCTATGGCAATGATTAAAATTACGCCAACCATATCATCAGCACCATCTATGAAAGTATCAACAAATTCTTTTTCTCCAGTTCTATTAATAAAGCCAATTACTACTGACATAATTAAGAACCATAATGCTGCTTCATAGAAATACCATCCTCCAAGTGGAGCACCTGTTAACCAACCAGTAAATCCTTCAAAGAATGTTACACCAAAATCTCCCCATGGAATAAAGCCAATAATCATTACTAAAAAAGTTAGAGCAAATAAACATAGTGTTATAACTTGTTTAGTAGTTAATTTTACATCTTCATCTTTTCTTGCTGCATGTGAACCATATTCAATTTCCATATTTTTTCTTTCTCTTATTGAAAGAATAGTTGAGCCTTTTTTCTTAATAACTTTTTTAGCATAATTCATAACGAATAGAATAGATATTAATAAAGTACTAATCCATAAAATTGCTCCGATAGAAATAATTAAACCTTGATTTACTTCAACGCTTTCAGGTAAAGCACTAACTGCAGCTCCAACAGCAAATGGATTAATTGTAGATCCTAAAACTCCAGATCCTGCTCCTAATAATACAATAGCAGATGAAACAATTGTATCCATTCCAGCCATGACCATTGCTGCTGCTAGTAAAGCATAAAATCCTACTGTTTCTTCTAGCATACCATAAGTTGTTCCTGCAATTGAGAAAATAAACATTAAAATTGGAATTAAAGCAAGTTCATTTCCTTTTAATTTTTTAACTAATACTTGAATTCCTGTTTCTAGTGCTTTTGTTTTAGCAATAACTGCTAAGAAACCACCTAAGATAAGGACGAAAATACAAACGTCAATAGCATTTTCAAATCCTAATATTGGAGACATTAAGATATCAGGTAGTTTTGCTCTAACAACTCCTGTACCATTAATAATTTCTTCTCCACTAAATTGTGCTTGGGGTAAAACATATGTTAATAAACCCAATAAAAATATCAAAATAAAAATTATTGAAAAAGCAGTAATAAAGCCTTTTCTCTTTTTTCTTGCCATAATTAAAATTCCTTTCTACTAATTACTGTTCCTGTTTTTCCTTCTAATGCTTGTTTTGCTTTATCTAAAGAAGTAATTACAGCATTAGCATTCCTTCTATTATGTTCAACAAACTGAAGACATGCTTCAATTTTAGGCAACATACTTCCTTCTTTAAATTCGCCAGTTTTCATATATTGTCTAGCTAACTTAGGAGTTAGGAAGTCAAGCTTTCTCTCGTTAGCTGTATTGTAATTAATACATACTTTTTCTACGGCTGTTAATATTAGGAAAACATCTGCTTTAATATCAATTGCTATTTGAGCACTTGTTTTATCTTTATCAATAACAGCATCAACGCCTTTTAATTTATTGTAATGGTAAACAACTGGTATTCCTCCACCACCACCTGCTATAACAATATTTTTATTTTTTAAAAGTAATTCTATTGTTTTAGCTTCTATAATTTTTTTAGGTTGTGGTGATGGAACAACTCGTCGATATCCTCGACCAGCGTCCTCTTTAAATATATATCCTCTTTCAATATATAGCTTATCAGCTTCTTCTTTTGTATAAAAACTACCAATTGGTTTTGTTGGATTAGTAAATGCTGGATCTTTTTTATCAACTACAACTTGAGTAAGTACAGTTATACAGTTGCGGCGCATATTCCTTTTTACTAATTCCTCTTGTATTGATTGTTGTAGATGGTAACCAATATATCCTTGACTCATTGCACCACATTCAGCAAATGGAACATTTGGAGTATTAGCTTCTTCATGAGAAACTTCCATAGCCATATTAATCATGCCGACTTGTGGACCATTTCCATGTGTAACAACAATATCATATGTGTCTGCAAGTTCCACAATATATTTGGCAGTTTTTTGAACTAATCTTAACTGTTCTTCTGGACTATTTCCTAAGGCATTTCCACCTAATGCAATTACTATTTTCTTTTTCATTTTTTCATCGTTGCATACATGATTGCTTTAATTGTATGAAGTCTATTTTCTGCTTCATCAAACACTTTAGATTGCTCTGATTCAAAGACTTCATCGGTTACTTCCATTTCAGTAATTCCAAACTTTTCATGTATCTCCTTTCCAATTTTTGTATTTATATCATGGAAAGATGGCAAGCAGTGTAAGAATATTGCATCAGAATTAGCAAGCGCCATTAATTCTGAAGTAACTCTATAAGGAGTCAATAATTCAATTCTTTTTTTCCACAAGCTTTCATCCTCTCCCATAGAAACCCAAACATCTGTATATACGACAGAAGCATCTTTTAGACCTTCATTAACATCTTCTGTTAATAAAATTTTTGAACCGTTTGCTTCTGCAAATTTACGACATTTACTAACTAGTTCTGAACTTGGGAATAATTCTGATGGTGCACAGCAGCAAAAATCTATTCCTAATTTAGAACATATTACCATTAATGAATTTCCTACATTATTTCTAGCATCTCCTAGAAATACTAATTTTCTTCCTTTGACATTACCAAAATTTTCATACATTGTCATAATGTCGGCAAGCATTTGAGTTGGATGAAATTCATTTGTAAGACCATTCCATACAGGAACTGAGGAATATTTTGCTAATTCTTCAACAATACTTTGATCAAAGCCACGATATTCAATACCATCATACATTCTTGATAAAACTCTAGCAGTATCAGCTATACTTTCCTTTTTACCCATTTGTGATCCTGTTGGTCCTAAATATGTAACTCCCATACCTAAATCCATTGCTCCAACTTCAAAAGCGCATCTAGTTCTAGTAGAATCTTTTTCAAATAATAAGGCTACATTTTTACCTTTTAAATAATCATGCTTTTTTCCTTGTTGTTTTTTCTTTTTAAAATCCATTGATAATTGTATTAGATATAAAATTTCTTGTTCACTATAATCAAGTAATTTTAAAAAGTCTCTTCCATACAAATTCATATTAGTCCTCCCTTATTAATGGCATGCTCATACATCTTGGACCTCCACGGCCTCGTGAAATTTCAGCACCTGGAATTTCAATAACCTTTAATCCATTTTCTCTTAGTACTTGGTTAGTAATAACGTTTCTATCATAGACAATGACAACGCCTGGTGCAATACATAATGTATTTGAACCATCGTTCCATTGTTCTCTTTCTGATGCTACTTTATCTCCTCCAGCACATGGTATTAATGTTACAGGTATTTTTAGGTAAGACGATAGAATATTTTCTAATGTATCATTAATTTCTACAACATTTAAATCTTCATCACTATCTTCAATATTTCCTTCTGTAATTTCAAATACTTGTAAAGTATCAACAATACCTGGATGGTATGTAAATTTATTACGGTCAATTTGTGTAAATACGGTATCTAAATGCATAAATGCTCGACTATTAGGAATATTAAAGGCTAAAACTGTATCTATTTTACATTTTTCATCTTTAAATAGATTTTTAGCTAATTGATCAATTGCTTCAGCTGTAGTTCTTTGTGAAATTCCTACTGCTAAGATATGATCATTTAAATTTAAAATATCGCCACCTTCAATATGATAAGGTAGATTACGATCATAATATTTATCTACTTGTCCTTTATAGTCAGGATGGTATTTAAAAATATATTCTGCATATATTGTTTCACGATTTCTAGTAACAGAATACATTTTATTTAAAGATATACCTCTACCAATACTTGCGAAGTTATCTCTAGTAAAGTAAAGATTTGGCATTGGTGCTGCAAGGAAATCAGTTTCTTCAGTTACAAGATCCACCAATGATTTTTCATCTTTTCTTTGAGAACGATTTATTTCAGAAATTTGGATTCCTTCCATTGTTTTAAGTACTAGCTCTAATTCATCTTTAAAGCTGTTTAAATACTTAAATACTAAATCCTTATATTTAGGAGTTCTAATACCTGCTTCATAAATAAATTGATTTAGAAATTCTTCACGTATTTCATCACTTAAAGCTAATACTTCTGCCATAAGTTTTTCTAAATAAACAACCTCGACCCCATTTTCCTTTAAAACTCTTGCAAATTCATCGTGTTCTTTTTGAGCGACTGGTAAATATGGAATATCATCAAATAATAACTCGCTTAATGTATTTGGAGTTAAATTTAACAATTCATTACCTGGTCTATGCAATAATACTTTTTTTAAAGGTTTAATTTCACTTGTTACATTGATTTTGTTCATCTTTTCTACCTCCATTATTGAATATTACTTAAAAATTGTTGTAACCTATTTGTTTTGGGATGCTTAAACATTTGCTCTTTTGTGCCTTCTTCCACAATTTTCCCCTTATCCATGAAAATAACTCTTGTTGCAAATTCTTGAGCAAAATTTAATTCATGTGTTACCACAATCATGGTAATCTTTTTTTTACTCACCTCCAATATTAATGATAATACTTCACCAATCATTTCTGGATCTAGCGCACTAGTTGGTTCATCAAACAAAATAACTTCTGGATTCATCATTAGTGTTCTAATAATTGCTACCCGTTGTTTTTGACCTCCAGATAAATCACTGGGATAACTATTTTCTTTGTCTTCTAGATGAATTTGTCTTAAATATTTTTTTGCTTCTTCTATTGCTTCATCTTTTGACTTTAATTTATTCAAAACTGGGGCTAGTATTAGATTATCAATAACAGTCAAATTATCAAACAGTTGAAAGTTTTGAAATACCATTCCAATTTTTCCTTGAATACTTTTATATAACTTTTCATTAAGTTTTTTATTGTGATAATAAATGCTACCACTGGTTGCTTTTTCAAGTAAATTTAAACATCGAAGTAATGTAGATTTACCGCTTCCAGATGGACCAATAATGACTATTTTTTCATTCTCAGCTATTTCTAAATTAATATTATTTAACACAATATTATTACCAAATTTTTTTACTAATTTTTTAACTTGATACAACATGGTTTAATTTCCTTTCTCCAAATTTCATTAGTTTAGATA
>CALVIF010000003.1 GCA_944329395.1 uncultured Bacilli bacterium
ATTTTTTTGATAATAGTTCTATTTTTTCATTTTGTTTTTTATTATCATTTATTAATAGTTCGAGTAGTGTAAGTATTATATTACTATGAATAGGACAATTTTTTGAACAATTTTTTAGCATAGAGTAATAATCAATAAAAATTACTTCTGTTGTTTGATCACTAATAATATATATTTCATCTTCTGTATTTTGAAAAAATAAATTTGAGAATATATCGTTTGATTTTAATTCACGCATTATTGTTGTTGAACCATTTATATCTGTTTTTATAATATGCGCTTTTCCATATATGATAAAGCCTATTTGTTTTTTTAAGGAATAATTGCTTATTATTATCTCTTTATTATTGAATGTTTTTTTATGTGTATTTACACAATTTGATAAATTTTTTTGGAAAATTAAAAGTTTATTTGTATCTATTGTATCAAGCATTTTTTCACCTCTTGTTAAATATTTTAGCATTTTTGTTTATGTGTTGTAAATGCAACATCTTGTTTTTTATAAGTATGGTAGAATTGTGCTTATAAGATATTAGAAGGAATAATGGCTAAAAATGTTATGATTATGAAAAAATATTCTAATAGATTATAAAATTTGCTTGTGTATATAATTAATTTTTTTAATTGTTATGTGAGTTTTTTTCTGATCATATAAATATTTTAAATGACGGAATTTAATTAATTAGTATCTTAATTATATTTTAGAATTTTAAGAAGATAAAAAATATAATTTTTGTAATTAAAAGATATTATATTTTTATGATTAAATTTTCAATATTTTAATAATTAGAAATATGACGGAATTTATATTTTAGTAGTTGTTAGGAGAAAATAAAATGGAAGAAAGATTAAGAGATGGTTACACTTTTTATTACTCTTTAATTAATGGTAATGATAGTGGTGGTTATTTAAAAAGAACAGATTTTGGTTTATGTGGTTTGGAGTTATGTGGTAATGAGCAATTTTTACTAACTAATTTTCCTAATGTATTGCAAAGGTTAAATTCTGGAAATACTTTGCAAATGTATTTTGGAGATGTTTGTCATATGTTTACTATGATGATTGGGAAAGAAAACAGAGAAGGTCCATATGGGGAAGAGGCAAGTTTTTCTGATGTGTTTTTATTTTATGGAACTAGTCCAATTACTGTTTTGGAGGAGGCAGATCAAATTTTAGCAAAAAATACTGGGCAAAATAAGCAGCTAAAAAAAGCTTATCGTCTATATGGACAAGATAGATATCAATTTTATACTAGTAAATAGTAAAAAGATAGAATATTTGTGGCAAAAAAAGATTTGAAATAAGTCAATGTTGTTTGTTTTATTGAATGTAATTATTACAATATTATTATACTCTATATATTTTAATTGTAATTATTATGTTATTTGGGTAAAAATGATTTTATTATTGTTTAATTTTGATAATGGTTGTTAAAAATATTTGATTGTTTTTTGACTAAAAAAGTGAAAAAATGTAAAAACGACTTTTAATAAAAGTAAAAAAAATAATATTTTTTTATAATAAAATTATTGAAAAATAAAGGTTTTAGCCAAAATAATAAGAAAAAAAATAAAAAATATAAAAAACGATTTTAAAGAAATGTCTATTTTTTGTCAATTGTCGTAAATCGAACAAAAAATTTTTTTTATGAAATCTATATATATCAACATTTAAAAAAAATATGTTGAAAATTGTAATTTTTTACTATTGATTTTTTATTTTTTGTTACTTACAATGAATTTAATAAGTGAATGTATTAGGAGGTAAAAGTATGGCAGAAGTTAACGAATTATTTGATAATTTAACTGTTATAAAAAGAAATGGTAAAAAAGTTGATTTTGACGGTTCTAAAATCGCTTTAGCTATAAAAAAGGGATTTGATAGCGTTGAAGTAGACGACGATGAAATAGAAAAGGAAAGAAAATATACTACAAAAGATATTCAAAAAGTATATCAAGCAGTATTAAAGAGAATTGAAAAGGATTCTGAAGAAAAAAATAATCGTTTTAAAATAGAAGAAATTCAGGATTATATTGAGAGTGAACTTTCTAATAAGGGATATGATGATGTTTATAAATCTTTTTCTGAGTATCGTGAAAGAAGAAATCAGTCTAGGGAATCTTTTTTTGGAGATAATAAGACACATAAATTTTTAAAGTCTTTAGAAAATTTGGGATTGAAATCTGCTAATGAGGAAGATGCAAAAAGAGAAAATGCAAATATTGATGGTAATAGTCCGATGGGAACAATGTTGCAATATGGTGCAACTGTTTCTAAAGAATTTGCCAAAGCTTATTTAATGAAAAAAGAATATGCTGAGGCACATGATAATGGTACTATTCATATTCACGATATGGATTTTCTTGCTATGGGGACTACTACTTGTTGTCAAATAGATTTATCAAAATTGTTCAAAACTGGATTTGATACAGGGCATGGTTATATTAGACCACCTCAGGATATTTCTACTTATGGGTCTTTAGCTGCTATTGCAATTCAAGCTAATCAAAATGATCAACATGGTGGACAAGCTATACCAGCACTTGATTATTATATGGCTCCTGGTGTGTTGAAAACATTTAAAAGACAATTTAAGCAAACAATTTATGATTTTTTGGATTTGGAAGGATTTATTCCAATTATTAATATTGATAGAATTATTAGAGAGATTGATAAAGTGGAATCCATTAATGTTGATGTTAGTGAATTTAGTGATTATCAAAGAGGTTCCAGTAGAATTCATGAAATTTTTGAAAAAAGTTATGAGAAAGCTCTTCAAAAAACAGATCGCGCAACGCAACAAACTATGGAAGCTTTTATTCATAATTTAAATACAATGCATTCTAGAGCAGGAGCTCAGGTTCCATTTTCGTCTGTTAATTTTGGAACTGATTGTTCACCAGAAGGAAGAATGGTAATTAAAAATTTCTTATTATCAGCTGAATGTGGACTTGGAAGAGGGGAAACACCAATTTTCCCAGTATCTATTTTTAAAGTAAAGGAAGGTATTAATTATAATCCAGAAGATTCAAATTATGATTTATTTAAGTTAGCATGTAGGGTATCTGCTAAAAGACTTTTTCCTAACTTTGCATTTATAGATGCTCCATTTAATTTAAAATATTATAAGGATGGCGATTACAATACAGAAATAGCTTATATGGGTTGTCGTACTAGAGTTGTTGGTGATGTTACTTCTCCTGATAATGAAGTTGTAACTGGTCGTGGTAATTTATCATTTACAACTATTAATTTACCAAGATTGGGTATTAAATATGGTATTAGTCTAAAAGAGCGTGAGAAGGCTGATATGGAAGGTTTTTATCGTGAGCTTGGTGAAATTATGGATATGGTTCGTGATCAATTACTTGAACGTTTTGAAGTTCAATGTTCTAAGCATTGTTATAATTTTCCTTTCTTATTAGGTCAAGGAATTTGGACTAATGGGGAAAAATTAAAACCAGCTGATCGATTACGTAAAGTTTGGAAACATGGCACTTTATCAACTGGATTTATTGGTCTTGCTGAGTGTTTGAAGGCTTTAACGGGAAAGCATCATGGTGAAAGTGAAGAAAGTCAAAAATTAGGATTAGAAATTGTTAAGTTTATGCGTGAAAAGTGTGAAGAAAATTCTAAAAAATATAATTTGAATTTTACTTGTTTGGCTACGCCAGCTGAAGGATTATCTGGTAGATTTACTAGAATTGATAGAGCTATATATGGAAAGATAAAGGGAGTTACAGATAGAGAATATTATACAAATTCATTCCATATACCTGTTTATTATAATATTAGTATTACTGATAAGATTGAACATGAGGCACCATATCATGAACTTACTAACGGTGGACATATTTCTTATATTGAACTTGATGGTGATACTGCATCTAATGTTGATGCGTTTGAGAAGGTTATTAGAATTATGAAAGAAGCTGGTATAGGTTATGGAGCAATAAATCATCCAGTTGATCGTGATCCTGTTTGTGGTTATGTAGGTGTTATAAATGATGTTTGTCCAAAATGTGGTCGACGTGAATTTGAAGGTGTTCCACTTGAAAAAATAACTGCTATAGATAATCAATGTTGTGAATAAATAATAAAAAAGAAGGAGAGATAATTATGGAAAAAATAGTTGGAGAAGGACAAAAATTTGAAAGAATTAGAAGAGTTACAGGATATTTGGCGGGTGATGTTTCTAGATTCAATAATGGTAAACGTGCTGAGGAAAGAGATCGTGTAAAACATAGTGGTGTTAATGATATTGTAAAAGAAGGTAAGTAATATGAAAATTAGGTTAGCTGCTTGTTTGCAGCCTGATTCTATTGTAGATGGTGAGGGAATTAGAACTGTAATTTGGACGCAAGGATGTTCTCATCATTGCCCTGGATGTCATAATGCTAGTACATGGGATTTTGATGGTGGTGCTTTGGTTGACGTTGATGATGTCATCACTGAATTAAGGGGTATAAAAAATCAGGATGGTATTACTCTTTCTGGTGGTGATCCTATTTTTCAGGCTGATGCTTGCTATGAAATTTGTAAAGCTGCTCATGAAATGGGACTTAATGTATGGTGTTATACTGGTTTTAAATATGAGCAAATATTATTTAATCCGAAAGCTAGGCGTTTACTTGAGCAAATTGACGTTTTAGTTGATGGTAGATTTGTAGAAGAAGAAAAAAGTTTTGATATTTATTTCAGAGGTTCTAGAAATCAAAGAATTATTGATGTTCCAAAAAGTTTAGAAAAAGAGCAGGTTGTTCTTATTGATAAGTATATGGAAGATAAAAGTTATGAGATTAATTATAAAAAACCACAATATATGTTTATTTAAGAGCTTTTTGGCTCTTTTTTTTTATTTTTGTCGATTTAAAATTTTGATATGTTTTGTCGTATTGGTAGAAATATTTTTTTATTTTCTTTATATTTTAATAGAGAGGTGATGTTCATGTTGGATATAAATATTGAGGTTGTGAGGGGTATTATTTTTATTAGATTGGAAGGTGATTTAACTAGCGGGACATTTAATAATTTAAATTTAGAAATTGATAATTTACTTTACAATTTAGGAATGCAATTTTATGTAATTATTTTTGCTGATCTTTTTACTATTGACAATAATGTTTTTGACATGATTCAGAATAAATTATATGAAATTTTTTTAAGTTGTGGTGATGTAGTTATGTGTGGAGTAAAAAAAATTTTTAAAGATAAAAGAATAATTTATATTAATAGTGAAGATGAGGCATTTAGATATTTTAGTATTTGAAAGGATGAAAATGGATGATTTACTTGAATATGAAGGATTAGTTTATGGAATTATTAATAGATATAGTTCTTATTTTGATTTGGATGATTTGTATCAAGTAGGAATGCTGGGATTGATTGATGCATATAAACATTATAATTGTAATTTAAATACTAAGTTTTCAACTTATGCATATTATTATATTTTAGGAGAAGTAAAGAAATATGTTAGAGAAAGTAATTTGGTTAAAGTTGGTGGTGAATTAGTTAAGGTTAATCAAGCTGTTGAACGTGCTAAAGAAAAAATGAGTCAAACGCTAGGAAGAGAGCCTACTTTAATTGAGTTATCCACATTTTTGGAAATTGATGCGGAAAAAATTGAAGAAGCTCGTATTGCAGCTTTAGATATTAGAAGTTTAGATTATACTAGCGAAGATGAATCTAATGATTTATATAATTCTATTATTTCGACCGATAATGGAATGAAATGTGAAATATTGGATTTAAAAATGGCTTTAGAAGGTTTAAACTCTGATGAAAAAAATTTAATTATTTCAAGATATTTTAATGACTTAACACAATCTGAAACAAGTAAGGAATTGGGAATTAGTCAAGTTCAGGTATCAAGAAAAGAAGGTAAAATTTTAGAAAAATTAAAAAGTGTACTTTAAAACTTAAGAATTTTCTTAAGTTTTTTGTATGAAATTAAAATATTTAGTTGATAATATTAGTGGTGAATAGATATGGAAGATAAATTATATAAAAAAATTGCTGATTCTCATAAGCCTAAGGAAACAAAGTTGAAGAACTTAATTATTGCTTTTGTAGTTGGTGGTTTAATAGGTTGCTTTGGGGAAATAATTATTGAAATAATGTGTTCTTTTTTTCATAAATCAAGGGCTCAAGCTCAGGTGTTTATGAGTGTTTTCTTTATTTTTATTGCTAGTTTATTAACATCTTTAGGTTTTTTTGATAAATTGGTTAATAAATGCAAATGTGGATTATTAATACCAATTACTGGATTTGCACATTCAATGACTAGTGCTGCATTAGATTATAGAAAAGAAGGGCTAATATATGGTATTGGATCTAATATTTTTAAACTTGCTGGTTCTGTTATTTTGTATGGGGTTGTTTCTACTTGGCTTTTTGGAATGATAAGATATTTTATTGGAGGTGTTTTATGACATTTAAATATAAAAATGTTTATGTTGAGGATACAGTTACTTTTGCAGGTCCTTATGAAAAGAAGGGCCCTTTAAAAAAGTATTTTGATAAAACTTTTAATGATTTATATTTTGGGGCAGATTCTTTTGAAAAAGCAGAGATTAAAGCAATTAGAGATAATCTAAATTTAATGTTTAAAAAACTTGGTAAAAAAAAAGATGATATTGATTTAATTATTGGGAGTGATTTATTAAATCAAATTTCTGCTTCTACTTATGGATGTGAAGGTTATGGAAATGGATTTATTGGAATTTATGGAGCATGTAGTAGTAGTGTTTTAGGAATGATAATTGCTAGTAATTTTATTGAGTATAATCAAATTTCTAATGCTATATGTTTAGTTTCTTCGCATAATATGACAAGTGAGAAACAGTTTAGAAATCCTACTGAATATGGAGCACCTAAACCTAGAAGTGCAACTTTTACTGCAACAGGAGCTGCATCTATTTGTTTGTCTTCGCAAAAAACAGATGTGCGTGTTGAATGTTCTACTTTGGGAAGAATAATTGATTATGGTGAAAATAATCCTAATGATATGGGAAGAGTTATGGCTCCAGCTGCAATTGATACTTTGCGTAAACATTTTGAAGAAACAGGAAGAACGCCTGATTATTATGATTTGATTTTAACAGGTGATTTAGGAGAATATGGTAAGGAAATTGTTAAAGATTATATGTCCATAAAATATAATTATGATTTGAGTAAAAATTATAATGATTGTGGTGTTATGTTATATGATTTAACTAAGCAGAAAGAAGTTTTAGCTGGTGGTTCCGGGCCAGTATGTAGTGCACTTGTTAATTATGGTTATATTTATGATCAGTTAAAAAAGAAGAAGTTAAAAAGAGTTTTATTAGTAGCTACAGGTGCTTTATTTTGTCCACTTCTTGTTTATCAAAAAGAAAATATTAATTCTATTGCTCATGCAATTAGTTTGGAGGCGATTTAATGTTATTTATTAATTCATTTTTATTTTGTGGGACAATTTGTTTAATTGCTCAAATTATTTTGGATAATACTAAATTAACTCCGGGCCATATAACAAGTTTATTTGTGGTTATAGGGGCTTTTTTAGATAGTTTTAGTTTATATGATTTAATTATTAAATATGTTGGAGGTGGAGCTCTTGTACCAATAACAAGTTTTGGTCATTCTTTAGTACATGGTGCATTAGCTAAAACTAATGGTTATGGGTTAATGGGAATATTTATGGGAATGTTTGATTTAACTGCTTCTGGAATAACAGCAGCAATAATATTTTCTTTTATATTTTCTTTAATTTTTAAGCCTAAAAATTAATGTTAAAATTAAAACCATACAAAATTAATTGTATGGTTAGTTTAGTTTTGAAATTTCAATTATTTTTTCTATGCTATCATCTTTTGCCATAATATTTTTGTGTAATTGGTTACATTTTGTACATTTATATAAAATTTTGTATGTATCTTTAAATTTTTCTATTCCGATTGGTTTTAGTAAACCATGGCACTGGTTTTGTCTATCTCCTGGGAAAATATCAACATGTTTTGAATATAGGCAGTATGGGCAATGATCTCTCGATGTATATTGCAATGGCATAACATTTTTGTTGCAATTTTCACAAGTAAAATTTTCATCACGTCTTGTAAATTTTTTCATTTTAAATCACCTGTAAACATTATAGCATATATTTTTTAGGTGTGATATAATGTTTGTATTGTTCAGGAGTGTATTTTATGGATGTAAAATTTAAAATTAATGATTTTGAAGGTCCACTTGATTTACTGTTACATTTAATTAAAGAAAATAAAATGGATATTATGAATATTGAAATTGAGAAAATAACAGAACAGTATATGGATTATTTGAAATATCAAGAGAGACTTAATTTGGAAATAGCTAGTGAGTATTTAATATTAGCTAGTGAATTAATCGAAATAAAATCAAAACTTTTATTGCCAAGGGTTAAGGATGATGAAGTTTTAGATGAAGATTATGATCCTCGCGAAGAGTTGGTTAATCGTTTAATTGAATATCAAACTTATAAGGAAATAACAAAATTACTACAACAGAAAGAAGAATTACGACGAGAAATATATACAAAATCTCCTGAAAATATAAAAAATTATGTTGATCAAGTTAATGATGTTGTCAGTGATATGACGCTTGATGATTTAGTAAATGCTTTTAAAAAATACTTGGAAAGAAAAGTAGTTAATAAACCTTTAAATACTAAAATTGCTATTAAGGAAATTACTGTTTCTTCTAGAAGATATGAAATAAAGAAAATACTTAAGCTTAAGGGAAAAGTATCGTTTGAAGAGCTTTTTCCTGTTGTTAGTAGGGAATATGTAGTAGTGACTTTTTTAGCTATATTAGAAATGGCTAAAAGTGGCGAGATGATAATTGTACAAAATGAAACTTTTGATGACATTATTTGTGAGGTGGCAAATGGAGAATAAGGCGATTTTGGAGGGGCTTTTATTTGTTGTAGGAGAAGAGGGACTTACTTTTAAACAAATTGAGAGTGTTTTGGAAATAAATGAAGAAGAGGCTAAAATCTTATTAATGGAATTAAAAAAGGATTATGAAGATGATTCTAGGGGATTAAGAATTGATTTTTTGGGAAATAGATTTAAGATGACGACAAAATTTGAACATAGAAAATTCTATCAAAAATTACTAGAAAATCCAGAAACTAACATGTTAAGTCAAGCAGCTTTAGAGACATTGGCTATTATTGCTTATAATGAGCCTGTTACTAGAATGCAAGTAGATGCAATGAGAGGTGTTGGAAGTACACAAATAATACGTAAGTTGGTTGCTAAAGGTTTTATTAAAGAAAGTGGTAGAAGTGATTTACCTGGTAGACCAATATTATATGAAACAACTAATGATTTTTTAGATTATTTTGGACTTTCAACATTGGATGATTTGCCAGATATGAGCGGTTTGATAGAGCAAAGTCAAAAAGAACGAGATGAGACAGATTTGTATATTTCTAAGTATAGTGAAAAAGAGGAAGTATTAAATAATTAATTTATGTATTGATTAAATTTTAATACATGGTATAATTTATTAGTAATGTTTATATTTATTGATTATAAACATTTGCCGAAATAGCTCAATTGGTAGAGCAACTGACTTGTAATCAGTAGGTTCCGGGTTCAAGTCCTGGTTTCGGCACCATTTTGATAGAAAACTTGAATTTTTATAAATTTGAGTGTTATAAATTGCTAACAGTAATGTTAGCTTTTTTGTTATTATAAGAATGTAAAAGTATTAGAAATAAAATAATATATATTTGTTGTAATTGTTATATAAAAAGTCACTATAAATTTTTTAAATTATTCATTGTGAGTAAATATTTTTTATATAAATTTTTACATATATAAAAATATAAAAAGACTACTTTTTTTGAATAATAGTAGTCTTTTCATATACTAATTTTTTTAGAAATAAATTTGTAAATTGTGAAAATTAGTGTGCGTGTGTAGTTAGTGTTTATCTGGTTTTAGTTTTAGAAATTGGCTCAAAAGATAGATATTCATTATTTTCTTCTTTTATCCAATAACCAAATTTGCCAATTATTTTAATTGGTTTTTCTAATGGCTTAAATTTTAAATTTTTAGTATTTGATGCTTTTGCTCCTTCTGATAATGAAACGGTAATATGTGGTGGTTTTAACATATTTGGATTTTGTTCATCATAGTTTATGTAATATGGAATTAATTCGTCAGGAAGTTGTATTTTAAATCCACTATTTTGACCATCATTTCCGTATCCTGTTAAAAGTACTTCAAATGTTTGCCCCACAATGTCATTAAATACTTCATCAGATGTTGGGTGATATTTAAATGTACAGTGTAGTTCATCATTAATTTTTGCTAATTTTCTTTCTTCTAATGAATGTATTAATTCTGTCATATCGACATCAAAAAATATTCCTTCATAACTTAACATATATTTTCTCCTATTTTATTATATTAAATATAATTTTTTACTATTTAAAGATTTTTAATAATTTAATTTTAGTTCTTTTTACAAATAATTTTAATTACTTTCTTTTTTTGAACTACTTTAATTATACTATAATTTATATATTTTATATTATAATAATTTTTTTTAGTTGATAAATATTATTAATATTTATGTGTAAAAGTTTTTTCAAAAATGATAGTATTTTATGTGATAAGTGTACTTTTATTATAAAATTTTTTTAAATTATTGATTTTTTATCTTTTCAAATAAAAAAAATATGATATAATTAATTAGTACTTGCTCGTATGGCGGAATTGGTAGACGCGGCAGACTCAAAATCTGCTTCTAGTGATAGAGTTCCGGTTCAAGTCCGGATACGAGCACCATAGTTGAAATTTAAGCACTTTCTAGTGCTTTTTTTATTTTAAAATATTTTATGTTTTATTTTGATTTACGGAAAATTTCTTTATGTCTAAAATAAATATTGTTTTTGTATTTTAATATGTGATACTATTTATTATAGTATGTGGTATTATTTTGACTAATTTATTGGTGGTGAAAATATGGCTGATATTTTTTCTGGTAATTATGCAGGAAATCAAATTTTTTATAATCCTGATGTTACTCAACAAGCAATTAATGAAATTTGTAATATTTGTGATGATGTTAGTGATCTTTGTGATTCAGTTCTTCAGGAAGATAAATATTTTGATTCTGTTCCTGAAAGATATAAATCTTTAATTCCGTCAAAAAGATTTAGCGATTTATATCGTGGAATTACAGTTCAATTAAGTGGTGCGAATAGACGGGTTTTATCACAAATAGGTGCTATAACAGGAGCTATACAAGATTATTGTTCTGGTGATGGATTTTCTGATGAGACTATTGCTATTTTAAATAGAGAATCTAAGTATATGTCTTCACCTGGTTTTAGTGGTGATAGTGGTAATAGTGATGTTGGTATTGGTGTTAATAGTAATAGTAATTCTAATAAAAATGATGATTTGAATAATAATGAATTGGATAGTGAATCTATTCCTACGCTTCCAGATGATAGTATTAATTCAAGTAATTTAGGATTAGATAATGATGATGTATTGATTCCTACTATTAATACAAATACAACTGGAAATATGCAAATTCCTAATAGTGGTGATGAGTCTTTAATAATGAATGATGATATTACATCTACTGGTGATTTAAATAATACTAATAATCCTTTTAATATGGCTTCTACAAGTTCTTTTTCTATACCATCTATTTTAGGTTTAAGTGGAAATAGTGTTGATGCCAAAAAAACAAATATGGTAGCTGCATCTGGTATTGCTTTGGCAGCAACATCTGCTATTGGTGGTAAGATTTTTTATGATAGAAAGAAAAATAATAATACTGAAGATGATGATAAAGAAGATGACGATGATTATGTTTTTGATGATGATATTGAAGATGAAATGTTAGATTTAGATGATGAATTAGATGATAATAAACAGGTTATGAATAATATGGTTGATTTTAAAAATAGTTTATTGGAGAATGATGAGGTGAGTTTTTAATGTCACATAATATTACATCAACTGAAATTAGTAATGGTTTATATGATAATGATATTTTGTCTAGTGAATATAAAAATAAAATTTATGAACTAGAAAATTTCGATAATTCCTTTAAAAAATCCAACTCAAATGTTAGTTATAATGTTAATCCTTCTGCTAGACTTTCTAAGTATGATTATGACTCTTTTAAAGCTGGACCTAGAAATGCTTTTCAGGAATTATCTGGTCAATTTGAGGTAAGTGTTAATCAAATAAATAATCAAATTGATGATTATATTCAGTTAGCAAAAGTTCAAAGAAAGGCTATTGAAGATGCTATAGCAAAAGATAAAAATGCTCATCTTTTGGCATTAAATGCGGCTAATGCAGTCGAAGATGTATATGTTGAAAGTGTTGATGAAAACAATGAGCCAATATTTGTATATTCTAAAAGTGAAACTGAAGCTGCAAGGCGAGCAGAATATGAAAGAGTTTGGGAAGCAAATTGTTGGAAACCATAGTATAAATTTAATTTATAATAAAGATAAAGATTGTTTGGGGGATTTTTATGAAGTTAGAGCATCAGTTTAAATTATTAGTTGGTGGTTATTATGGAATAACTTATTTGGATGAATATTCTTTAAAAGAATATCTTTTAAAAGATATTGAGGGTTATATTAGAGATTTTGTTTTAGAAAATCCAATTGAAAATTTTGATTATTATTTTTTTGCTGATAAGTATGAAAAAGAATTATCAGAAAAAGAAAAATTGCAGAATTCATTGATTGTATTAAATAAAATTAAGGCATCTATGGATGTTGTTTTATTAGTAAAAAAACATATTAAAATGTTGGAAAACAATGAAAAAGAAAAAGAATTATAATTTACAATTCTTTTTTTTTCATTTATAATAAGCATTAATTTTAGGAGATGGTATTTTGAATTTTATTTTATATGCATTTTTGGGTGTTGTTTTGTTCTTTTTGATTAATTATTTTACTAGTAGATATAATTTTGATAAGAAAGATAATATCGTTTTTTCTTTAATTTTTTTAATTATCGTGGCTGGAATTTCTTACAGAATAGGATTGGTTAATTTTAACGAAGATATTTTTATGATTATCTTTTTTGAATCATTTATTCAATTGTTTTATGCTAATTATTTCTTTGGTAGCAATAAGACTGATAAATATATTTCTTTTTATATTTGTAAAATATTATTGGCTTTTTTTATTAATTTTGAATTTATAAATAAAGTTGATGATGTGTTTTTAGTTGGTGATGAATTAAAAATAATTATATGGTTATTAATAATTGGATATTTATATCAATTTTTTAATGGTAATAAAACGCTTAAATCATCAATTGAGAAAAAAAGTATTTCTAAAGAGTATATTATTTTATCATTTGCTAAGTTTAAAATTATTTATGATGATGGTATTGTGATGAAGGATGAATCTAAAAAGTTGATTATATATTCTATAATGATTTTTAATAATTATATGAGACCTAGGTTTTTTAGAGTATTTGATAATTTAATATTTAAGTTAAATAATAAACCTAGAAAATTAGGAATTATGCAGGTTATGTCAAAAAAATATATTAATGATTATGATAGTATTATTTTTGTTATAAAAAAGATTGAGAAGTTGTGCGATAAAGCTAAAACTGATAGTGATGTGTTTAGCCTGTATGATAAGGATAATGCTGTAATGTTATGTTTTATCTATGATCAATTGATGAAGTTTTGTAAATTATAATTGTTGTGTGTTTTCAAAAATTGTTATTTATGGTATATTTTTTACTATAAGGTGGTTATGTTTATGAAAAAGACAGTTATATGCATTTTAATTATTTTTGTTATGTCATTTATTGTTACTGGATGTCGTCATGGTGATATTACTAGAGCTATTAGGCATGCTGGGTTTACAGTTGGGTCAGTTGATTTTACTTGTAGTGAATTTTTACCTCAAAATGATGAAGATACTTATTATTCTAAAATTTGGTATTTAGATTCATCAAAGATTATTACAGAATATGGTGTTGTCTATGATTATATTTTAGGTGGAGAATATTCTAATGGTCAAAGTTGTAAACAGGCAGATTTTACAAAGAAGGTTGTAGCTATATTGGATAGTCAAATTGTGAAAGCTGATGATGGTAGATTGTATTATTTTGGTGATAATGGTAATGCTCCTGCATATTCGCAAGTAACGACAGAGGATAATTCATATTCTATTTATAAAATTATTTTTGAAGATCCTCAAGTTATAAAGGCTATTACTGTTGATCAAGAAGCAGGAATTTATTATCTACTTAAAAGAGATGGAAATGTTTATAAATATGTTATTTCTAAAGGATATAACAATGAACCTGCAAAATTGCAAAGTAGTGAGATTGTATATAGTAAGGGTGCATATGGTGGACCAATTTTAGATTTTAGTTATTCTACAACATCTCTTGCTACTAATTATATACGAACTAATTTTACTTTGTATCGTAATATTGCTTCTAATAGGGAAATGTGTGAAAAATATGAAGATGTTCAATGCCAATATACAATGCGTAATGATACTGATTTATTTCAATATATGAATAATGTTATTGCATATAATGGTGGAATTATAATTACAAATTATGGAAAAGTTTTTAACGTTGTGCAGTAGGGAGGATTTTAAATGTTGGTTGCAAGTGAATGGAATGATTATGAGATAATCGATGCTTCTTGTGGAAAAAAATTAGAAAGATGGGGTAATATATTTTTGTTAAGACCAGATCCTCAAATTGTTTGGGATAATGGAGATTTGTTTGTTAAGTATCATGATAAAATTGATGCGGTATATCATCGTAGTAATAAGGGTGGCGGACATTGGGAAAATTTAAAAGAAATTCCAGCTTCTTGGACCATTTGTTATAAGCAATTAAGTTTTAATATTAAGCAAATGGGATTTAAACATACTGGCTTATTTCCAGAGCAAGCTGTTAATTGGGATTTTATGATTCAGAAAATAAAGAATTCAAAGCGTAATATTAAGGTTCTTAATTTATTTGCTTATACAGGTGGTGCTAGTGTTGCTTGCCTTTTTGCGGGAGCTCATGTTACTCATGTTGATTCTTCGAGAGGAATGGTTGATTGGTGTAAAGAAAATGTTAAATCAAGTAATTTAGATAATTCAAATATGCGATATTTGGTAGATGATGTTATAAAATTTGTTCAACGTGAGGCTAGACGTGGTAATAAATATGATGCTATTATTATGGATCCTCCAAGTTATGGTAGAGGTGCTAATGGTGAGGTTTGGGATATTGAGAAAAATTTAAATTATTTGGTAAATATTTGTTTAGATATATTGAGTGATAAACCATTATTTTTCTTAATTAATTCATATACTACAGGTTTATCTTCGACTGTGCTTTTTAATATTTTGAAACTTACTGTTAATAGGAAATATGATGGTAAAATTACTTGTGGTGAAGTTGGATTACCTATTACAAATGGGGAACTTATTTTACCATGTGGTATTTACGGAAGATGGGAATGTAATGAATAAACTAAATGTTTTGTATGAAGATAATCATGTAATTGTGGTTGAGAAGCCTATTAATATTCTTAGTCAAGGTGATGCTACTGGTGATATTGATTTGCTTACTATGGTAAAACAATATATAAAAAACAAATATAATAAGCCAGGAAATGTTTATATAGGTCTTATTCATAGGTTGGATAGACCTGTTGGTGGAATAATGGTATTTGCTAGAAGTTCGAAGGCTGCTAGTAGACTTAATAAGCAGCAGCTTGAGCATAACTTTGAAAAAAAATATTTGGCTGTAATTAATGGTATTATGGATAATAACAGTGGCAAGCTTGTTGATAAATTGGAAAAGCAAAGTGATGGTAGTACAATTGTTTCAGAGAATGGAAAAAGATGTGTTTTAAATTATAAAGTTCTTGATGTAAATAAGAAAACAATGCATAGTTTAGTTGAAATTGAATTGGAAACGGGAAGACATCATCAAATACGCGTTCAGTTTGCATCACGAGGACATTATTTATGTGGGGATCAGAGATATGGTAAAGTTGATAAGACACAGTTAGCTTTGTATGCATATAAATTAGGATTTGTTCATCCCGTTACGAAAGAAAAAATGCAATTTTCTTTGAATCCGCCAAAGAGTGGTTATTGGACAGAATTTACAATGTAAAAATTATGTATATTTAATAAAAAGTTTGCAATCGTAATTTTTTTTTGTTATGATAAATATAGATTAGAGTAAAGGGAGTTAGATCTTATGAAAAATTTTGATTTAAGTTGGTTTTTAACAATTCAAGGTATGTTAGTTTCTGCTGGTGTGTTGTTATTATTAGTTGCTATTATTATATTATTATATTCTTCGTCTAGAGATAAGAAAGAAAAGAAAGCTGCTTTGGCTGCTGAACAGCCACAAGCAAGTGATGTTGTGGCTAATAGTAATGCTAGTGTTCAAAATCCTGTAAATACTAATACAACAATACCTAATAATGGCGGTACTATTGCTCAAGCAACAGCTCCTAATTTAACAAGTGGTGCTATTTCTGAAAGTGCGCCTATGATTGATAATAATGTGGCTATGCCTATGCCAACTTCTACTGTTCAGAATAATAATATTCCATTAAATTCACAACCAAATAATTTAGTTTCAAATGTACCTGTTGCTGATGTTAATTCAGTTAATTCGTCTATGTATAATGTTCCACAAGATAATGTTGTTACAGCAATGCCTTCTACACCAATTATGCAAGGTGTTCCTATGGATTCAGCAAATACAATTGTTAATTCAACTGTTTCTAATGTTAATATGGAGCCTGTTAATTATCAAAATACAGCTGTTCCACCTGTTGTCGAGCCAGCACCAGTTGAGCCTATGGCTGTTGAACCTGTGCCAGTTGAACCTTTGGTAGAGCCAGCACCGGTTGAACCTTTGGTTGAACCTGTACCAGTTGAGCCTGTAATTCAAGCTGTACCAGTTGAACCTGTTGTTCAAACAGTACCTAGTGCATATGGTGAAACTTTTGCTCAAACTCAAGTATCACCATCTATGCCAGTTGAAGTTACACCAGCAATTCAGCCTCAAGCTAGTGTTCAACCTGTTATTTATGGAGGAGCTAGTCCTGTTGTTTCTAACTTAAATTTAGGACAAAATAATTCACATGAAATTTATGGTGGAGCAAATCCACTTGAAAATACACAGTCAATGCCAATTATGGGTAATCAGGCTATGACTCCGTCAGTATCTAATACAGTTAATGCTCCTGGAGTTTCTGTTTCTTCAGCTGCTACTATGACTGTACCAGTGATGGAACCTATTAATGAGTCTATTCATTAATTATTAGGCTTATATAAAACATAAGGTAACTTATGTTTTTTCTTTTGTTTATTGAAATACTAGGTTATAATATTCGTAGGTGGTTAATTATGAAAAAAGTGGCTATATTATCTTTACATTTAGGCTTTGGTGGAATTGAAAAATCAATTGTGGCTGTATCAAATTTATTATGTGAAAAATATGATGTGGAAATTATTTGTACTTATAAACTTTATGATAAACCTGTTTTTGATATTGATGAGCGAGTTAAGATTAGATATTTATTACCAAATTTAAAACCGAATCGAGAAGAGATAAGAAATTGTTTAAAAAATTTTAAAATTTTCAGTTTGTTTAAAGAGAGTTTTAAAGCAATAAAGATTTTGTATTTGCGTAAAAAAACAATGGTTAATTATATTGCTAATAGTGATGCTGATATAATTATTTCTACACGAGATATATTTAATGAATGGCTTTCAGAATATGCTCCTAAGGGTATTTTAAAGATAGGATGGGAACATAATCATTATCATGATAACTACAATTATGCTAGAAGTATTGTTAGATCAGCTATGTGGCTAGATTATTTAGTTTTAGTGTCTGATTCACTTAGAAAATATTATAAGAAGCAAATGGTTCGTTCAAATTGTAAGTGTGTGTACATACCTAATATTATTGATGAAATTCCTAAAAACTGTTCAAAACTTAATGAAAAAAGAATTGTTTCTATTGGTAGACTTTCACCTGAAAAAGGTTATTTAGATTTACTTCGAATTTATAATAGTGTTGTACATAAATATCCAGATTGGAAGCTTGATATTATTGGTGATGGAGTAGAAAAAGCTAAATTAGAAGAGTATATTAATCATCATAATTTAAATAATAGTGTTACCTTACATGGCTTTAGAAAGAAAGAATATATTAATGATATTTTGCATAAATCTTCTATTTATGTAATGACTTCATATACAGAATCTTTTGGAATAGTTTTACTTGAAGCTATGTCACATGGGTTACCATGTATTGCATTTGACTCTGCTGAAGGTGCTTGTGAATTGATTAATAGCGGTATGAATGGTTATCTAATTAAACATCGTAATTTTTCAGCGATGATTAAAAAAATTGAAGATTTAATAAAAGATATTGAAGTAAGAAAAAGAATAGGTAAAGCTGGGCGTGCTGATGTGAAAAAATATACAAGTGAAGTTGTTAAGGATAAATGGTTTGATTTGTTAGAGAGGTGAAGATAATTATGAAGAAAAATGTTATGTTTATTTCTTCTACTGGTGGGCATTTAAATGAAATGTTACAGTTAGAAAAATTATTTGATAAATATGATTATCATATTGTGACAGAAAAAACAAAAATTAATTTGAATTTAAAAAATAAGTATAAGAATAAGATTGATTTTTTAGTATTTGGAACTAAGGATTTTATGCTTACTTATCCTTTTAAATTACTTTATAATTGTTTTAAGAGTTTGTATATATACTTGAAAGTGCATCCAGATTATATTATTACAACTGGTGCTCATACAGCTGGACCTATGTGTTGTATTGGGAAAATTTTTGGCTCTAAAATTATTTATATTGAAAGTTTTGCTAATATAAGTTCAAAAACAATTACTGGTAAGTTATTGTATCCAATTGCTGATATGTTTATTGTACAGTGGGAAAGTATGTTGATGTTATATCCTGATGCTGTATATGGGGGGTGGATTTTTTAATGATATTTGTTACTTTAGGAACACAAGATAAGGGTTTTGAACGTTTATTAAAACAAATTGATAAAGATATAATTAATGGTAATATAAAAGAAAAAGTAATTGTTCAAGCTGGACATACTAAATATAAATCAGATAATATGGAAATTTTTGATTTTGTACCAGCTGATGAATTTGAAAAATTAGTTGAAAAAGCAAATATTTTAATTACACATGGTGGTGCTGGATCCATATTAGATGGAATAAAAAGAGGGAAAACTATTATAGCAGCAGCTAGATTAAAAAAATATAAGGAACATTGTAATGATCATCAAAAACAAATAATTAAGGAATTTGCAAGTAAAGGATATATTTTAGAACTTAAAGATTTTGCTAAACTTGGTAAATTGATTGAAAAAGCTAAAAACTTTAAACCTAAGAAATTTACTAGTAATACTGTTAATATGGTTAATTTAATCGATAATTATATTGAGGATAGTAATCATATTTCTTGGTATAACAAAACTAAAGAGGTTTTATGGTATGGCTTTTTTGGAGTGCTTACAACAGTTGTTAATATAGTTAGCTTTTATTTATTAGATAAAATAGGAATTAATACTTATATTGCTAATTTATTTGCATGGATATTATCTGTTTTGTTTGCTTTTATTACTAATAAATTTTTTGTTTTTAATTCTAAGGGTATGAATTTAAAAATTTTTCTTAAAGAAATTTTTTCATTTTTCTTCTTTAGAATATTATCTTTAGGAATTGATATGGGTGGATTATTTGTATGTCTTAATTTATTACATATTGGAAAAATGACTTCTAAGATATTGATGAATGTAGTTGTTGTTATTGTTAATTATATATTTAGTAAAGTATTTATTTTTAAAAAGAAATAGTTTTGTAGATAATATTAAAATTTAGTGTAAAATATTTATTTCTATTTGTTTTTCATATACAAATATTAAAAAATTTGTTATAGTGTAGTTTAGGTGATACTGATGAAAAAGGTTTCTATTTTGCTATTTGTAGTTGGTGGTATTTGTCTTTTTTGTGGTTTGACGCTTTCTTTTATTGTTAGTTTAAAAGAAGATAGGGTCGCTACTTTGGCTAGAATGAATGATATTAAGGATGAATATAAAAATTTTAGTAATTCTGTTGATGTTTTTAATGATATTAGAAATTCACTATATTTAAATGTTTTTGAAAATATGTATATTGATACTATGTCATCTAAGGATAAAGAGATAAAGGAAACTTTATTAAATTACGAAAGTAGTGTTAATGATGTTGCAAAAACTGTTAATAAGTTATCTAATTTATGTGGAACAATATATTTTTCAAATAGTAATATTAATGATAAATGTGATGGTTATGCTAATGTTTATGAACAAATAGTTAATGCTTTTGTTTCTGATGTTACTCTTTACAATAATAATGTTTTGCAATATAATGAGTATCAAAAAGAAAGTGGCACTGATAGTTTACTTTCTGATTATAAAACGGAAAAAAAATATATAGATTATAATAATGATAAGAAATTTGATGGTAAGGATGAGTAGTTATGACAAAGAAAAAGTGGTCTTTAAAAAGAAAAATATTTGTTGCATTGGGTAGTTTTTTGTCTTTAGGAATAATGGCATTTATTTTTGTTTTTTATGGACCATGGGATGGTTTTAGAAATTTTTGGATAACTAGTGCAATGACTACTATGAGTCATCAATATTTGGCTACTTGGTTTTACAGTGATGAAGTTATTTCTAAAGTTTTAGCTAATAATGTTATTCATGAGGTTGATGAAACATCTAATCCTAATGATGTTCAGTTAAAAAAGTATACTGCTAAAACAATATATAAAAACGAGTATGATAAGGCAGTATTGACTAAGGATCCAGGAAATGATTTATATAAAGTAATTGAAATTAAGGGAATGTCATATCAGGGATATTTAGTTGTTTTATATGATCCTTCTAAAATTTCGATTGCTACTACTAATTATTTAGGGGTACGTGGTGAAGATATTTTGACAGTATCTAAAAGAGAGAATGCAATCATAGCAATGAATGCTGGAGGATTTTATGATCCTGATTGGAACTCTAATGGTGCATTGCCACATGGTACAGTAATTTCAAATGGTAAGGTAGTTAGTGATTATGTTGATGCTAGAATGGGTGGAGGATTTATTTGTTTTACTAAGGAAAATAAGTTGGTTTTAGGTAAAATGAGTAAAGAAGAAGCTCTTAATATTGGTTGTAGAGATGCAGTTGAATTTGGACCATTTTTAATTGTTAATGGTAAAAGTTCATTTATAAAAGGTAATGGTGGATGGGGAATAGCTCCTCGTACTGCTATTGGACAACGAAAAGATGGAATTGTTTTGATGCTTGTTATTAATGGTAGAATTGCATCTAGTATAGGAGCAAGTATGGTTGATTTAACAGAAATAATGGAAAATTATGGTGCATATAATGCTGCTAATTTGGATGGTGGTTCTTCAACTGAACTAGTAATAAAGAACGAGATAATTAATACACCGGTTGCTGGTGGAAGATATGGTTTACGTGATATGTCGACTTTTTGGATTGTTAAAGAATAATTTTTGTTGTTATGATAAAATTTTATTGAATATTTATTTAATGCTTAGGAGTGATAGAAATGAATATATTATCGTTAGTTGGACAATGTAATGATCCAGTAATGCTTTATGTATTGGGAATTTTTAAAAGAATTTTGAGTGTTATTCAACTTGCAGGTCCTATTGTTGGTATTGTTGCAATTATACTTAATTTAATTAAGTTAATGTCATCTCCTGATGATAAAAAAAATCAAAAACTAATTATAAATTGGTTAATTGCAATAATTATGTTATTTTTGTTGCCAACAGTTATTAATATAGTTATGTCATTGTTAGATAATTCTTTTAAGATTAGTAGTTGTTGGAATAATGCATTAATATTTTTTAAATTATAATTATATGAACTTCTTTTATGAAGTTTTTTTGTTTCTTTTTTTATAAAAATGTTTTAAAATTATTATAGGTGAATGTATGATAAAGAATGTAAATAAAAATAAATTTGTTCTATTTTGTATACTTTTATTAGTGTTTTTTTGTGGATGTTTTTTTTATTTACAATACTTGGAAAAAGAGGCAATTAAAGAGAAGAAAATAATAGATAGAGAATTACTTATTTCAAAAATAAGGAATAGTTATAGTAAATATATCAAAGTAAAGAAGGATACTATTTTATATAGAAAAGATAATGATAAGTATGTTAAGGCTCTTAAAGTTAAGACTGAAAAAGATTATACTTTAGAAGATATTAATATTGATGAAAATACTAAATATTTTTATATTGAAGAGTTGGGGTATTATGTTAAATATCAAGATGTAGTTAAGATTGAAACTTTAAGTAATAAGGATTTGCGATATAAAAATTATTTGCCTTTTAATGAAAATATTGTTACAAAAGAAAATGTTAATTTATATAAAGATAATGAAATTGTTTTTGAATTATATTTTAGTTTAGATACTCAAATTATTGAGAAAAGTGAAGATGGTATTTATGTTGAGTATAATAATGAGTTATATATGATAAAAAATGAAGATATTGTAAAGACTTATTATAAGGAAAATACTAAGTTGATAGAAGCTACTAGTGTACCGGTTACGGTATATCACTTTATTTATTTAAATGATGATAAATCTTGTAATGAATCTATTTGTCATAGTGAAACACAAATTAGAACACATTTTAATTATTTAAGAGAAAATAATTTTTTTACTTTAACTACTACGGAAATTGGGAAATTTATTGATGGTAAAATTAGATTACCTGAAAAAAGTATTTTAATTACAATTGATGATGGGGCAAGGGCATGGAATTTTGTTCCTTTACTAGAGGAGTATAAAGTAAATGCAACATTGTTTTTGGTTAGTTCTTGGTATGATAAAGAAAGGTTTTCATCTTCTTATATGGAACTTGCCAGTCATACACATAATTTACATACTCCTGGTGTTTGTAGTGGAGGACAAGGTAGTCCACTTAAGTGTGGGAATAGGGATAGTTTAATTCAAGATTTAAAAGCAAGTAGAGAAACATTAAACAATACTAAGGCTTTTTGTTTTCCTTTTTATGAGTATAATGATTACGCTCTTAGTGTAGTTAAGGAAGCAGGTTTTGAAATGGCTTTTATTGGAGGATATAAGAATGTAACTAGAGGGATTGATAAATTAAAAATACCTCGTATTCCATTAACTGATTATACGACTTTAGAACAATATATAAGATATGTTAGTTAAAGTTGTGATATAAATTATAATTTTATTATGTATTAGGGAATTTTAAAAAAATAATTGAAAAAAGGGATTTATAGTCGAAATTCTTTTTTTTTTAAATTATTTGATATATAATATGATTAATGGAGGATGATAAATATGAAGAAGATAATGGATGGCAATGAGGCATGTAGTTACGTATCATATAATTTTACAGAAGTAGCTGGCATTTACCCAATTACTCCAGCATCACCTATGGCAGAACTTACTGATAAATGGAGTAGTGAGGGGAAATTAAATTATTTTGGAACTCCAGTTAAAGTTGTGGAAATGGAATCAGAAGCTGGAGCGGCTGGAATGGTTCATGGCTCATTACAGGCAGGGTGTTTAACAACAACTTATACGGCAAGTCAGGGATTATTGTTGATGATTCCTAACATGTATAGAATTGCTGGACAATTGTTACCATGTGTAATTAATGTTGCTGCAAGATCATTAGCTACTCATGCTTTATCTATATTTGGTGATCATCAAGATATATATGCGGTTAGAAGTACTGGGTTTGCAATGTTAGCTTCTTCATCTGTTCAACAGGTTATGGATTTAACAGGTGTTGCTCATTTAGCCGCTATTAAAGGTCGTGTTCCGTTTGTTAATTTTTTTGATGGATTTAGAACAAGTCATGAATTACAAAAGGTTGATTTAATTGATGTAGATAAATTAAAAAATTTAATAGATGAAAATGCTTTATGTGAATTTAGAGAAAGGGCTTTGAATCTTGATAATCCAATTATTAGAGGTACTTCTCAAAATGATGATATATATTTTCAAGCTACTGAGGTACGTAATAAGTATTATGATAAAGTTCCGGATATTGTTAATAATTATATGGAAGAAATTAATAAAATTACAGGGGCTAATTATCAACCTTTTAATTATTATGGAAGTAAAAATGCAACGAAAATTATTGTGGCTATGGGGTCTGTTTGTCAAACAATACGTGAGACAGTTGAATATTTAGTTACACAAAAAAATGAAAATGTTGGATTAATTGAAGTTCATTTATATAGACCTTTTAGTACTAAGTATTTTTTTAAAGCTTTGCCTAAAACTGTAAAGAAAATAGCTGTTTTGGATCGAACTAAGGAACCTGGTTCTAGTGGTGAACCACTTTATTTGGATGTTGTAAAAACGATTAAAGATGTTGATGCTAAAGTTACAGTGTTTGGTGGTAGATATGGTTTATCTAGTAAAAATACAACTCCAGCTATGATTAAGGGTTTATTTGATTATATGGATACCAGAGATATGCATAATAATTTTACTTTGGGAATTATGGATGATGTTACAAAATTATCTATACCATATGATAAGAAATTTTTGTTACCAAGTTCTAATATTGAATTTTTAGTATATGGCTTTGGTAGTGATGGAATGGTTAGTGCTACTAAAGATTTAATGAAAATTACTGGAACTTATACAAATGCTTATGTACAGGGATATTTTCAATATGATTCAAAAAAATCTGGTGGAGTGACTATTTCTAATTTGCGATTTGGTAAGGGAATAATTTCTTCTGCTTACTATGTTGAAAAGGCAAGTTTGGTTGTTTGTACTAAAGATTCTTATTTAAAGAAATTAAAAATGCTTGATAGGTTGAAAACTAAAGGAACATTTGTGTTAAATACATCTAAAACACCTGATGAAGTTTTGGCAATGATGAGTAATCATGATAAGAAAATATTGCAAGAGAGAAATATTAAAATGTTTATTATTAATGCTGATATGATTGCGGAGAAGGCTGGAATAAAGGGTAAAATTAGTGCTATTATGGAAGTATTAATTTTTAAACTAGGGAAAATTATTGATTTTGATTTTGCGGTTGGTAAAATAAAAGAAAATCTTGCGGCAAAGTTTAGTACTAAAGGTGGAGATTTAGTTAGTAAAAATATTAGTGCTATTGATAATTGTTTACAAAAACTTATTCCAGTTAAGATACCGTCTGTTGATTATATTGAACAATTTAACAATAAAAAAAGTTTTTTTGAAATTATTGATTCTATGGAAGGTGATAGTCTTCCAGTAAGTAGTTTTGTTAAAATGGCTGATGGTACTTATGAGTGTGGAACTTCAAAATTAGATAAAAGAGATGTTTCTGATGTTGCTCCATGTTTTATATCTCAAAATTGTATTTCATGTAATTTATGTTCTTTAGTTTGTCCTCATGCAGTTATAAGACCATTTTTATTAAACGAAAAGGAACAAATTGATGCACCTGAATCTGTTAGTCGTAATCTGCTTTCTATCAATATAAAAGATCAAGACTATAAATATACTATAGGGGTTAGTTTACCAGATTGTACTGGGTGTGGTTTATGTAGTGAGATTTGTCCTGGAAAAAAAGGTGCTAAGGCTATAGTTATGAAGGCAAAAGAGGAATTATTAAAGGATAAAAAAGAGGAAGAGTATAAATATTTATTTGAGGAAGTTAGTGAAAAGAAAAATGTAATGCCAACAAATACTGTTAAGGGAAGTCAATTTAAAAGCCCAAAATTTGAATTTCCTGGAGCTTGTGCTGGATGTGGTGAAACGCCATATTTAAAGCTTTTGACACAGTTATTTGGTGAAAAAATGATGGTAGCAAATGCTACTGGTTGTTCTTCAATTTATGGTGCATCTATGCCATCAATGCCATATTCTATACCATGGGCTAATTCTTTATTTGAGGATAATGCTGAGTTTGGTTTTGGAATGAAAATTGCCGATTTAACGATGAAAAATAGAATAGTTTCTTTAATAAAAAATAATATTAAATCTGTAAAAAAGAGTGAACAAGATATCTATATGGCTTATGCTAACGATATTAATGAAGAGACTGCAGAAAAATTATTAGAAATTATTGATGAGACTAAAATTCCTGATTTATTGAAGCTTAAGAAATTTATTTCTCCTAAGTCAGTTTGGTTAATTGGTGGAGATGGATGGGCTTATGATATTGGTTTTAATGGAATTGACCATGTTTTAGCAAATAAGGAAAATGTAAATATTTTAGTACTTGATACGGAAGTTTACTCAAATACTGGTGGGCAAGCTTCAAAATCGACAAGAGTTGGTGCGATTGCTAAATTTGCATCTAGCGGTAAGCAAACTAGTAAGAAAGATTTAGCAAGAATTGCTCTTACATACTCGCATGTGTATGTAGGTACAATTTCATTAGGTGCTAATCCTAGTCAGGCTATTAAAGTATTAAAAGAAGCTGAAGCATATAATGGTCCAAGTATAATTATTGCTTATGCACCATGTATAGCTCAGGGAATAATTAAAGGAATGAAAAATAGCATTTTGGAAGAGAAAAATGCTACAGATTGTGGATATTTCCCTTTATTTCATTATAATCCTGATACTGGTGAATTTAAAATGGATAGTAAGGCTGATTTTTCTAAGTATAATGAGTTTATTGTTGGTGAGGATAGATATAGATCATTAACAATGATTTCAAAAAATGCTAAAGAGTTATTAAATAAAAATAAAGATAATGCGGAAAATAGATATAATTATTATAAGTCTTTAGAAATTAGTGAAGAATAAAAAAAGAATTGATAAAAAATCAATTCTTTTTAATTTTTAAGAAAAGTGTTGTTGTAATTATAAATAATTTTGATAGTTATAAAATTAGCTTACTGTGAATAAATTTACATATTTTAAGATAATTTAATTATAAAATAATAATTACTTGACATACTTTTTAATTTAATTAAATTTAACTTTTGATTATTAATTTTTCCTTTTTATAATAATTTTTAATTTTATAGTTTTCTAAAAATTAGTTAATAAAAAAAGACTATATATTTTTTTTTTATGATATAATTGATTAAGATAGGAGTGAGATAAAGATGCGAAAAAATAATAAAGGTTTTACTTTAGTAGAACTATTAGCTGTTATTGTAATTATGGGAATTTTAATGATGGTTGCAATTCCTGCTGTTACAAGAACAATTGAAAATTCAAGAAAAGATACCTTTGTTGATATTGCCAAAGCTTATACTAATGCTGTTAGAACAAGCTGGACAACTGATGCGATGCAATGTGGTAGTAGTAATAGCTATGCATCAGCAATGGATGATGGAGATTATTATATTTTAATTGATACAGCTGATCCAAATAGATTAAGTGTACTAGATCAAGGAGGAAAATCTTCTTGGGGTAATAGGGATGTTAAAGGGTATGTTAGAGTAAATGTATCGACTGTAAATGATAAGAAAATTACAAAGTTTTATATATCTTTAGCAGATGGTACGCACGGAGTATATGATAATTTAGCAAGTAGCAAAGAAGCTGATAAATTAGTTAGAGGAGATATCTTAATGAATTTAAGTGAGGCTTCACAGGCTGAAATTTTAGCTAAAATTCAAACAGAACCATTTGTAAATGGTAAATATACAACATGTAGTGAAGAAGGAGGGAACTGGACAGGAAGTGAGACTGGAGGAGGTTCAGTAACACCACCATCATCGTTTGCGACAGACTCTTGGGAAACAATTATAAATGCCGTTAGAAATAATAATACAGATGCTTATAATGTTGGTGATGAGAAAGAAGTAACTTTAACGGGAACTGGAGATTTAGGACAAACTTTAACAATAAGAATAGCCAATAAATCAACACCAGCAGAATGCAGTGATCCGAATTTTTCACAAACCGCTTGTGGTTTTGTTTTAGAATTTAAGAATGTTATAACAACTCATGTAATGAACTTTCCTGCTACTAATGTAGGAGGCTGGCCAGCAAGCGAGTTATATACATATGTTCAAAATGACATTTATAATGCCTTACCAACTGAATTGAAAAGTAGTATTATTAATACAACGGTAGTGTCAGGACATGGTTCAACCGAGTCAAGTAACTTTACTTCAACAGATAAGTTGTATTTGTTGTCACCAATAGAAGTTAAATTATCAACATCATATGAAACGGCTCAAGCAAACACAAGAACATTAGATTTTTACCAAGGAAAAGGTAATAATGATAAAATAAAATATTATAATGGTGTAAAAAATTACTGGTGGTTGCGCGCGGTCGCTTTTAACGATAGTTACGATTTCTACAATGTGAGTACTGATGGCGATTTGAATTACTATATTGCTACTTATTCTGGTGGGGTAGCGCCAGCTTTTCGGATAGGATAGAGGGCAATTTTCTTCGTAAAGATTACTTCGAATGAAATTGAGGACAATCTAGAACGGAAGCGAAAATCACCCGCCATTAATATGAAGGCGGGTGTAAATTAATTTAAGAAATGGAGAAAAATGTCAGTACCTAAGTTTAAAAAAGCCTAGTGGCTTAGATTATGTGGATAATTTTTTATATTCTCTAATGCATGTAAAAAAGAAGACATCGGCAAATGTCTTCTTAATTTTTTTATTTAAGAGGTTGCACCCCCTGAGAGGCAACCTCCAAAAAGAATAAAAAGGGGTTGGCTAGTGTGATACTAGCGACCAATTCGCCTAATTTCGAATTGGTGATTACTATACTAATCGAAGTTATTTATTTTGTCAATATAATATTAAAAAAAATTATAAATTTTTGTTGTAATGTTGAAATAATTGTAAGATTTTTTTTTATGATATATTGATACATATGGTATAGAGATAATCTAATTAGGTTATATGTAGTAGTTTAAAATTATTGGTAAATTTTATAGTTATTAATTTAATTTATTTATGAAAGAGGTTTTTTAAGTGAATGATAATTTGGAAAAAGATAAAAAAAATAATTTAAGAGAAGAATTTTCTATAGTTAAATTTAATTTAATTAAAAATGAATTACAGAGTAATGGTATAGAAATTTCTTTTAATATTAAAACTATCAGTGAATTAAAGGAGTTTGTAAAAAAAAATTATTCTGATATTATTTATAAAAATGCATTAGATAAAATTGATAAAATAAGTTCTAACTTAGATAATTTAATTACTGGTTTAGGTGAAAAAGAGGGAAATAGTTTTATTAATAAGTTAGAAAAAATAGTGGTACCACTTTCTAAAATAGCGGCTTTAGGTTTGGCAAGTAGAAGTGCAGTTATTTTAGCGCCAACAGTTGAATCAAAACTAGTTGTTACTGGTGCAATTATGGCTAATTCACTTTATAAACTTATAAAAAGTAAAAAAGCAGGTAGTATTGTTTCTCAAGAATCAGAATGTAATTTAATATTGCAAGAGTTAGAAGTAACAAAAGATGCTAATGGTGTGGTTGTTGATACTAGATTTTCTAAGAATATGCAAGAAGATATAATTAGTTTTTTAGTTGCACATAAAGTTAATTTTTTTAATACTGATTATTTAAGTTTAAGACAAGCAATTTATGATCTTGATTTTTCTAGTAAAAAAGAACTTTGTAATGTTATTAATAATAGATTAGGACGAGGAATTAATGTTGAAGAAAGGATAAAAAGTAAAAAGGGTTCATTTTTTAAAACATTTGGTAAAAGTAGTGCAGCTATAGGTGGTGGTGCTGTTAGTGGGGTTGGAATTGCGACGGCTGTTAACTCTGTAGATCCAGCAATTATTGCAGCACCGTTAAATGCAACTGCTCTTGGTTTAGTTGTTCATGAGTTTACTCAAAATCCTACTTTGGCTGGTATTTTAGGTTTAACAGGTGGAACTGGTAGTGCATTTTTAGAATATGTTCCGATTGTTGGGGGAGCGATTGAAAATGCTTTTGCGGTTGAAAATATGCTTGCTTGTGGTGCAATTGGAGCAGGGTTAGGAATTTCAGGTGTTCTTATTAGTAATATAGTTAAAACTATAAAAAATGCTGGTAATAAGTTTTCAAATATGCGCGATCAAAAAGAAATTTTAGCTTATGATGCTGAATTATATAAAAATGATAATGAGCGAGAAATTTTAGCTATGCAAAAATTAGTTTTGAAAAACAATTCTGTAGAAGAACAAATTGTTTTTGATTTTCTATATCAGTATATGAGTGAAGAGTTAAATATTAAATTTGAACAAAATCCAACAACTTTAGCTGATTTAAAAAAATGTATTTCTAATTGTAGTAGACAAGATAAAAGAAAAATTTCGCATTTTTCAGAAAAATTAAAAGAAATTAATAGTGAACATAGTGACTTTTTTAATGCATTAATTAATTTAAAGAGAAATGTGACAACTGTACTTACACTTGGTTTAGCTGGATTATCTATTTATGATATTTTAAAAGATGGAACAGTTATACCAGAGATAAGTAGGAAACTTTTTAAAGATGTACCTGATAATATTTATTTGATGATTCCAGAAAAACCAATGATAGATTCTATTGATTATAATGGGAATATTATTGACCGTAAACAAGGTCTTGAGATGATTGAGGATTTGGATAAGGCAAAAACAACTTATAATGAGCTTGAAGCTATGCAAAAGGAAACTACATTTATAGGTGAAAAAGCAAGTGATATTCAACAAGCAATTATTTCTAGTGGGAATGATGTAGCTAATGGTAGTTTTTTAGATGGTGTAAAAGAATTCTTTGATGATCCAGTTGGTAAATTGCATGATGTTTTGGATTCAATAGTGGAGTTTACAAAAGATGTAGTTGAAGATATTACTAATCCCAAAGAGACTTTATCCGATGCTGTTGAGTATGTTACAGAGACAAAATATGTTCCTGATACAGAAAAGATTGCTGCTAAAATTAATTCGCTTTCTAATCACGAATTAGTTGATTTAGCATATTATTATAATTTATCGCCAGAGATTGATATGAATGTTGATGCTTATCAAGCAATTGGAAATGCTTTACAAAAAAAAATTGGTGTTATTCAAACTGGTATTGATGAATATAATAAGGCGATGGAGGCAATAAAAATTACTTCTAGTGCAGCAGAAGCTACAGCAGTTGGTAGTGAAGTTGTGGGAGATGTTAAAAAGTATATTCGATAAAAAACAATTTTGTTTTTAATTTATTTAATATATTTTTTGGCTATTATATTAAATTAAAAATTAAATTTTTATTTGAGTTATATTTTACTTTAAAAAAAATTTTATTTATGATATAATATGCCAAGAAGGAAGTGATATTAGTGACAGAACTAAAAGATGTTAAGGGAGTTGGGCCGAAATCTCTTTCTTTATTAAATAAAATTGGAATTTATACTTTGGAAGATTTAGTTACACATTATCCTTTCCGTTATGATGTATTAGAACGAAATAATTTGGCAGAGGTTGAAGATGGCGGAAAGATTATTATAGATGGTAAAGTTGAAAGTATGCCAATACTTATGCGTTTTAAAGCGGGTTTAAATAAAATGAATTTTAGACTTGTCACACAATCTGGAGTTGTTGGAGTTTCTATTTTTAATAGAGCTTTTTTGAAAACACAATTAGTAGTAGGAACGAGTGTTATTGTTATTGGTAAATTAGATAAAGCTAAAAATGTTATTACTGCTTCAGATATAAAAATGGGGTCATTAATGAGCAAGGCGAAGATTGAACCTGTTTATCATTGTACTAGTGGTTTAACTACTAAAAATTTATCAACTTATATTAATATGGCTTTATTAATGCATGGTAAGGAAATACTTGATTATATACCTAGTGTTTATTTAGAAAAATATAATTTTGTTAATAAAAAGACAGCTTTAAATATTATTCATAATCCATCAACTGTAGAAAAGTTAAAAGAGGTTACTGTTAGACTTAAATATGAAGAGTTGTTTGCTTTTATGTTTAAAATAAATTATTTAAAATTGCAAAATAAAAAGAAAAATAATGGGTTGGTTAGGCAAATTGATAGAGAAAAATTAGATCATTTTATTAATTCATTGCCTTATAAGTTAACAAATGATCAATTAACTGCTGTAAAGGAAATAATTGAAGATATGAGTTCTAATAATAGAATGAATAGGTTATTGCAGGGTGATGTTGGTAGTGGAAAAACGATTGTTTCTTTTATTGCAATGTTAGCTAATCATTTTAGTGGCTATCAAAGTGCTTTGATGGCTCCAACAGAAATTTTGGCTGTTCAGCATTATAATAATTTGAAGAAATTTTTAGCAAATATTGATATAAATGTGCAACTATTAACTGGTTCTACTACAAAAAAAGATAAGCAGCATATATATAAAGGTTTAAAAGATGGTAGTATTTCAATGATAGTTGGAACACATGCTTTAATTCAAGAAGAAGTTGAATATTGTAATTTAGGTTTAGTAATTACAGATGAACAACATCGTTTTGGGGTTCATCAAAGAGCTAATTTACAAAATAAAGGAGTTAGACCAGATGTATTATATATGAGTGCAACTCCTATACCTAGAACTTATGCACTTACTATTTTTGGTGATATGGATGTTTCTACAATTAAGGAAAGACCGGCTGGAAGACAGAAGATAGATACTTTTGTTAAAAAGAATAGTGAGATTAAAGATGTTTTGGAAATGATGTATGAAGAATTGAAAAAGAAACATCAAGTGTATGTAATTGCACCATTAATTGAAGATAGTGAACATAGTGAACTTGCAACTGTTTGTAATTTAAAAGATCAAATGAAGTTGGCTTTTGGAGAATATTATAAGATTGATATTGTTCATGGAAAAATGGCAAGTGGTGCTAAAGATGTTATTATGGAACAATTTAAAAATAATGAGATTCAAATTCTTATTTCAACGACGGTTGTTGAAGTAGGTGTTGATGTTCCTAATGCAACAACGATAGTTATTTTTGATGCTGATAGATTTGGATTGTCTACTTTACATCAATTAAGAGGTAGAGTTGGACGAGGGGATTCTAAATCTATGTGTATATTAATTAGTGATAGTGATGCTGAGAGATTAAAAATAATGGAAAAAGAAGATGACGGTTTTGTTATTAGTGAAGAAGATTTCAAATTACGTGGACATGGTGATTTATTTGGAACAAAGCAAAGTGGGGATATGAGCTTTAAAATAGCAAATATTAGACAAGATTATAAAATTTTGTTGCAAGCAAAGAAAGATTCAAAAGAATATTTACTTGATAAGGAATCTGATAATGATGAGTTGAAAAAAATATTAATAAGTACTATAGAAGAAGGATAAAATAGAATTTAATATAATTCTATTTTTTTATGATATAATTTAGTTAGTGGTGATTTTTATGGGAGAAGTACATAATCATAAAAAGAATATGGATAATCTTCTTGTATCGGTTGAAAAGTTTTTTGGTCTTAATTATAACTTGGTGTCTCTTAGTAAATTAGATAGATATTTTAATAATGATAATTATAAAAATTTAATTATTTTATCATATGATTGTTTAGATGTAAAAGTATTTTCTAAATATGTTTTAAGTGATAGTTTTTTAGGAAAACATATTTTTTTTAATATTACAGTACCTAAAGTAGATGAAGATAAATTAATGCATTTGGATTTAATTAAGAAAATTAATGATGTGGAAAATTGTTATGCTTATGGTGTTTTTCCTTTTGGCGTTGGTGCTTATACTACCATAGAAGAAGCTAATAAGAGAGTTATTAATCTTAGTTTAGGAAAAGAAAAAAAACTTATTTATGTTTCTTATAAAGGTTTTTATAAAAATAATTGTGATGGTATAGAAAAAATTAATCAAGATTGTATGGAACTATGTAATAAATTAGATAATAGTGTGATTTTAATTTTAGGAGAGAGTATAAATTATGATTTAAAAGTTCCATTATGTGTTGTAAAGAGAATATCAAATAGTGAAAATATTAGATTGGCAACTATAAAAGATATTAATGTTGTTAATGAATTGGTTCAAAGTTCATGGAATAATAGAATTAATTGTAGAAGGGATTTATTTAAACAAAGAAGGAAATTTACAGAATTTGAATTTTATAATTTTTGTAGTAGAGCAAGAGGAGATGTTTGTTTTGTTTGTGAGATATCTGAAGAGGTTGTTGGAATTCTTTTAGCTAAAATTAATATTATAAAGGATGAAGAATGTTTTGCGGATAGGAGTTATATTATTATAGAAAATATTTATGTAAAAGAAGATTTTAGACGAAGAAAAATTGGGACTAAGTTATATAATAGTATATGTGAGTATGCAAAGAAGAATAAAATTATGAAGATTCAATTTAATGTTTATAAGTTTGAGGAAGATTTAATTTGTTTTATACAAAGTTTAAATGGTAGGGAACAAAATACGGTATATGAATTAGATATATTTGATGTAAAATAAAAAAAAATTACGTTATTAATTGACAATTTAGAAAATATTTTATATGATTAAGATGCGTGATGTATATCACGCCGATATCTCTCACTTTTTTGTGAGAGTATATTCAACCGAACCCCCTGAAGAGACGCTACGGCGTCTCATTTTGTTTGTTTATAAGGCTTTGCAGCCTTTTTATTTTGCTTTATGTGGCAATTATGTGGCATTTTCTTTTTTTGTTAAGTGTAGAAGTAATAAAAATATTAAAAAATATGCTATAATAATTTATATGAGATAACTTATTTGGAGGTGTAAAAATGAGTTTAATATCATTGTCTTTCTTTAAAAGAAAATCTATAATAAATAAATTAAAAGAAAAAGGTGCAATATCTGAAGATACAGCAGTATCAATAAATGAAATTGGCATATTAAAAGATTCGTTAGATTTATTTCAAAAACTAATTAATGATAAAGTTTTGGTAAAAACAAAAGATGATAAATATTATGTAAATAAATAATTAGGTGGTGTTGTTTATGGTAAATGAAAAAAATAGTGATAAAATAAAAGTAAAATATAATCTTAATGATTTTAGAAAAGACTTTAATCAATTATTTCCAAAATTTTATTTAAGAATACGAGATAACGAGGAAGAAAGTTGTGAAGAAAAATGTGATATCGCTTATTATGATGGTAATAAAGCTTTTACAGTATCACAATCTCAAGATTCTGATGAATATATATTGATAGGGTTTCCAATAAATACTTATAAATGTAATACTTCTGCAGTTACAAAAGATTCAGATAAAACTTTGCTAGATAATTTGATTTCTATTTGTGAAAAAATGGAACAATTCTTCGATTTTATTATGCCTGAAATAAAATATGAATTTGCTACTTCTGTATTAAAAAATAATAATTTTGATAAGGACAGATTTGTAAATTTTGAAAAAGATATTAATTTAATTAATTCAAACATTCTTTTTAAAAGAGACGATGATAATTGTAAGTATACTTTTGATAAATTTAATGGAGTTTCGGATATAATAAAGGTTCAGTATAGTTTTATAAAAAATATTAGGTTGACTAATGGTAAAGCAATGCAAAATTCAATCAAGAAAGTGGAGTTTAATGAATTTAAAGTAATTGCTAAAAAATCCAATATTTCTATAGAAAATATAACTGATTTAAAAGATAAAAACTCTTTTATAAATACTGTAAAAGATGCGATAAATTCATATAAAGGAAAAGACCAATTAGAAAAAAAATACCAACATCAATTTCTATTGTATGGTAATATGACTAATTTGTTTTCTGATTATAAGTGTAATATTTTACCATTTGAACAAGAATATTATATAATTGAAAAATCAAAAAGTAAATATAATGGAAGAATAGATTGTATTTTTTATGGATATAAAAAAACTCTATTAACGGATATATTTTTAATAGAAATTAAAGTAGACGATGGTGTACTTGGATTAGGTAATGGTATCCATAAACATTTAATTGATATATATTACTTAAAAGATAACTATTTTAATTGTGAAGCTGATAATTATGGAAAAAAATTTTTTGAAAATCTAACAAATAGAATTAATATAAGACGAGAAGCACTAGGAGATACTAAGTTAATTATAAGTCAACAATTGAAAATTCATTTTTATACAGTTATTGGGGTAAGTGATATTACTAAAAAAGAATCTGTTAATTTATATTTAGATAATTTAAATAATAAAAAAAGTGATGAATATAAAGGTGTAATTAATCAAATAGAAGAATATTATTTAAATGATATTCTTCCATTAAAAGAATATTTTGAAGAATTAAATGGAAAACAATATTTTAATTTATTAGATAAGGATTTTGATATAAAATTATATGTGTCTGAAAATTTTTGGAATTGTAAGAATGAAAAATTTAATCAAACATATATAAACAAAACTGGAGAATATTTTTATAATGAATAAAGCTAAAAAGAATGTAGTTATAGTAGGTTTTGAAAATGAAGAAAAAAGATGTATTAGCTATCCATACATAGAAAATAGTGTTGTTCATTATTGTGATACTATTTCAGAAGCAATTAAGTATCAAGGTTATATGATAATTATTAATAATTCTAAAAACATTGATTTAGTTGCTTTTGATAAGAAATATAGAAAATCATTAAATAAATATGAAAGAATATTAATTTATAATGAAAAACATAATTGGACTTATGATAAATGGTCTAGATTTGAAAAAGTAGATAGAGGTATTTTTGATGATTATTCATATCAGCTTGGTGAAGAATGGGATAAATATAAGGTTGATAAAGAAAATGAAACACGCAAAAGATATAATATTACTAAACAAAAGCAATTAGATAGTTTATATAATTATTTAAAAGAATATAAAACAATAAAAACATCTAAGATAGCTAGTGATTTAAACTTAAGTGAAAGAACTATTCAAAGATATATGGAAGATATAAATAATATCTATCACAATGTTGGTTATGATTATTCAAATAATGAATGGTATTTTATTTGGTAGTTGAAAATGAATAAAGAACATATAAATACAGGGAATTAACTCTGTATTTTTTGTCGTTTAAAATATTTTGTTTTTT
>CALVIF010000004.1 GCA_944329395.1 uncultured Bacilli bacterium
GTATTTATTTCATCAACTGTATCTCTAATCCAATTAACAGCACTTACTTTATTCAAATGTAAAAATGTATCTTTAAAATGCTTTCCTAAATATCCAATAGCAATAGAACTAGCAACCTCTCCGGCTGAATGGCCACCCATTCCATCAGCAATTGCAATTAAATATGAACCTTCATTATTCTTAACAATAATTACACTATCTTCATTGTGATCACGAACTTTTCCAGCATCAGTCAAATAAAATGATTTCATACATCCTCCTTTTTACTTCTAAGTTGCCCACAAGCAGCACTGATTTTTCCGCCAAACTCTTTTCTAATCGTAACATTAATCTTATTTTTTTTAAGTATATCATAAAACTTCATTATTTGAATAGTACTACTTCTCTTAAAATTTAAATTATTAGTTTCATTATATGGTATTAAATTAACATAACAGTTTAATTCCTTAACCAAATGACTAAGTTGCAAAGCACATTCTTCACTATCATTAATACCATTAAGTAACACATATTCAAAAGTTATGCGTCGATTAGTATTATTATAATACTCTTTTAATACTGGTATTAAATTATCCAAAGAATAAACCTTATTAATTGGCATTATCTCATTCCTAATCTCATTATTAGGAGCATGTAAACTAATAGCTAAATTAAACTGCAAACCTAAGTTACTAAACTCTTTAATTTTAGGCACAATACCACAAGTAGAAACTGTAATATGACGCGCACCAATAGCTAAACCTTTTGGATTGTTAATAATCTTTAAAAATTTAACAAGATTATCATAATTATCAAATGGTTCACCAATTCCCATCACTACAACATGACTTATTCTTTCACCAAGTTCTTCCTCAATCATCATAATTTGCAAAACCATTTCATAAGCTTCTAAATTACGAACCCTTTTTCTTCTACCAGATTCACAAAACTTACATCCCATATTACAACCAACCTGACTAGAAACACAAATACTATTACCATAATCATGCTTCATAAGAACAGCCTCAATATGTTCACCATCACATAATTCAAACAAATATTTACAAACATCAATATCCTTCTCAATATTAACAATTTTTAATTTATTAATACTATAATCTTTTTCAATTATATTTAACAATTCTTTCTTCATATTAGTAATTTGTTCATAACTATCAATTCTTTTTTCATATAACCAAGAAAACAACTGATCAGCATGAAATCTCTTATATCCTAAAGAAATAAAATATTTTTCCATATCATCAATAGTTAATCCATATATATTCATAATACCACTCCAAAATATATCTTAATTATACTATATTTATTTTAAAAATAAAACTGTCAACTAGACATAATTATATTAATAAACATGAATTATTAATAATTAAAAAAATTGTTATTCAATAGGACTAACAATTTCTTCTATTTCTCCAAAATTAGAGTATTCCAAAGTAATTTTAAAAATTTCTGAACTAATGCCTTTAAATTTTCCATAACTACTAAAATCAAGTTCAATTGTATTTAAATGAAAATTATCTCCACTTCCTGTAAAAACAACACTATTAGGTATCTCATCAATATCCAAATCTATTCCATCAATAACCTTACATATACTATTTGACGAAATTAAATAATTAAATTTAGCTGTACCATTTCCAAACTCAGTCTTAGAAATATAGGTAGCATCAAATAAAACTTCACCTAACCTAGAAAAATTTAAAAAGTCAGTATACATATATGGATTATCTGTTATTGTCCATATATTATTACTATCAACTGTATAATAATTAACTCCATCATAATAATAATTAACATCATTAAATGTAAATAGTTCAATATTATTATTTTTCTTACCAACATAAACAAAATTATTATTATCAATATTTATTCTATAAGTAAAATTATAATTACCCTCAAATATTTTATCATAAGTATACAATTGAGAGTTATTATTACTATTAATTTGACTAACAGGTTTACTAGGCATAGTTCTAAATAATATAATTAAAACTAAAAAGAAAACAAAATAAAATCCAAAAAATAAAATTCCTCTTCCTTTTTCTGTTTTTCTCAGTTTCTTAATTAATTGAAAAAATTTTTTTACATAATTTTCTTTCTTTTTCATTATTTAAGCACCTTACCAATTATATCATTTCTATTTTGAATACCATTAATATAACTAGAAGCCGTCATTTTATTCTTTCCATATGGCTTAATAAGTGTAAAAATTATTTCCCCATCACCACATTTAACACCTATTCCATCTTTATATAATCCAGTAATCTCACCAATACTCTTATTTGAAAAAACATTTTCACTAATAATAGAACTATATACTTTAAATTCCTTATTATCAAATAAAAAGCAAGCACCAGGAACAGGAGATAAACCTCTAATTAAATTAAATATTTCTCTCCTTGTTTTATTAAAATCAATTCGTTCTTCATCTCTTTTTATATTCCAAGCATAAGTAACCGCATTTTCATCCTGCCTAATACGCATATTTTTTTCTTCAAATATACTAGGCAATGTAGAAAGAAGTAAATCTCTTCCTATTAAACTCAACCTATCATGTAAACTTTCTAAATTATCACTATCTAATATTTCAGTTTCAGCTTGTGAAATAATATCACCACTATCCATTTTTACATCCATATACATAATTGTAATTCCGGTTTTAAAATAGCCATCAATAATAGCCTTATGAATCGGTGCACCGCCACGTAACTTTGGTAATAATGAAGCATGAACATTAATACAACCAAACCTTGGATAATCCAAAATATTCTTAGGAATTATTTGCCCATAAGCACATGTTATTATTATATCAGGATTAAATGCAAGTACTTCTTCATACTCATCTTTTATATTTTCAGGTTGAATACACACTATATTATTCTCTAAAGCCACTTTCTTAATAGGTGTATTAACAATTTCTTGATGTCTTCCAACCTTTTTATCTGGCTGACTAACAACTGCAACAACATTATAATTTTCTATTAAACCTTTTAAAATTGGCACAGCAAAATCAGGCGTACCCATAAATACTACATTAATATTTTTCATAATTATACCCCCCTAATAATCGCAATAATACTTATTATAACACCTAAAGTAATAAATAAAGAGCCTAATAATATTAAAAGTGAAACCCTACCATAAGTATTATTAAGACGTTCTTCTCTAATTCTCGCAATTCTATTTTTACTAGTAATTTCAAATGCTTGACTCTCTCTTACATCAAATAAAAATTTATAATTAGGAATTTCAATAAATTCGATATTAAAATTTTCTAACTTATAATCAACAACTATATCATCAAATCTTGAATTTAATATTTTATATATACAATCTCCCAAATCACTTACGCTATTAAATATATAATCAACATCCCTTAAAGAATTAAGTCCTAAGGTTTTTCTTTTAACCATCAATATATTTATATTTGATAATCCTTTTTGCAATGCTTTCCATTCATCACAACAGACTTTCGTAACATATTTTTTTTCAAAATCATTAAGTCCAGCCTTTTTCATCATTTTATTTAAATTTCCAAAACAACTTAAATAATCATTCTTAAAATAAGCTTCTCTATCACAGTCTTTAATTTCTAAATTACCACCTAATAAACGATAAAAATACATAGGAGCATTACTACCATAATAACATGCCATCATAAAACTATCCGTAAAATAACTATAACCATCATCAAAGTTTTTATTCATTCCTGATTTAAATCCATGTTTAGCAAAAATTTTTTCGATTTCAATAAATCTAGGATATAAATGCTGATACTGTTCAGGATTAAAACCATACATTTTAATTTGTTCTTTATATACACCAGAAAAGCCATGAAAAAAATAGCCCTCTACAACATATTTATTATAAATATATTGTAATATTTCTCTTTTTGAAATTTCATCATCTAAATTTTCAATATTAAATTTTAAAGCACAAAACCTACCAATAAGCTTAGAAATTCCCAAATTAATATCATTAAAATTATTCATCTTTTTAAATAGCTTTCTTAGCTGAACAATATATTCATCTAAAAAAATATCAGTTTCAACAATAATTTTATATTTAAATAAAGCATCAAAAAAAGTAAAAAGAGCTCGCTCATTACTTGATAATAAAAAATCACTTGCTGAATTATTAATAACTATATTACGAAAATTATATGAAAAAAGTTCTTCAATTAAATCACATACATCTTTTCTTTTAAATATTTCATCAAACACTCGCTTTCACCAACCTCTAAAGCAATAAAAAATTAATCTGCAAAAAACCACAAAAATAAATAAAATGCTACACCAATTGCTGCAAAACCAAATAAACCAATCATAATAATTTTAATAACAAGATCATCTCTATCCCAATAAGTATTATACTTTTTAGAAGCATTACTCATTATTTCTTGAAATTCTTCCTCATTTTTTTGATTAACTACATTTTCTTTTGAAATATCATCAGATTCTTTTTTTGTCCATTTTGCAATATCATCATCAAACGTATCAGAATTATCCTGAACTCCCATAGATGTAAAAAAGCCAGTATCTTCACCATTATTTAATTCTTCGTTTGTCTCATCATCAAAAAAATCATTATTCATAAAGACAACTCCTTACCATAATAATAGAATAACATAATTTTTTAAAAATGACTAGGATTAAAATCAATATCAATCTTAATCTTAATATTTCCTTTATAATGTTCAATTATTTTATTAAGTATTTCTCTTATAAATTTGTCATTTTTATATTTAATAATAATACCATATCTATAAATATTGTTTAATTTAAATATAGTACATGAAGAAGGACCCAAAATTATAGCATCATTTATATTTCTATCAAGTGCCCTTTTTATTTTAAGAGCTTCATTATTAACATTTTCCTTATCCTTACCACTAATTTTAATATAGCAAATAAAATAATATGGTGGATATTTTAATTCATACCTAATAGCCATTTCTTTATTATAAAATCCTAAATAATCGTGCATCTTTGTATATTTTATAGCATAATGATCTGGATTAAACGTTTGAATAATAACTTCTCCATTTTTATTACTTCTTCCACTTCTTCCAGCAACTTGCGATAATAAAGAAAAAGTATTTTCACTACTTCTAAAATCAGGAATATTCAAACTAGTATCAGCATTAATAACGCCAACTAATGTAACATTTTCAAAATCAAGCCCCTTTGCAACTATTTGCGTACCAAGAAGAATATCATACTCATGTTGTCGAAAAGCAGTAATCATTTTTTCATGAGCACCTTTTTTACTAGTAGTATCAAAATCCATTCTTAAAATTCTACTTTGCGAAAACAACCTTCTAAGCTCCTCTTCAATTTTTTCTGTTCCAATTCCCAAATCATTAAGAGATTTATCATTACATTTTGGACAAACATCATAAACCTTTGTAGCATAACCGCAATAATGACATCGTAAAGTATTACTACTCTTATGATATGTAAGTGAAATATCACAATTAGGACATTTAAAAGTATAACCACAACTTTTACATGTAACAAACGATGAATATCCACGACGATTTAACAATAAAATAATTTGTTCATTTTTTTCTAAACGCTCTGCCATAGCCTCAATCAATAAATGAGAAAAATGTCCTTTAGCAGTTTTAATTTTATCATTCATATCAACAATTTTAACCAAAGGTAGATCTTTACCATTAACTCTATTTAAAAGCGTTAATAGACTATAAACACCCTTCTTAGCTCTTGCAAAATCTTCTAGTAACGGAGTAGCACTTCCCATTACTACAGGACAATTATGATATTTTGCTCGTAAAAAAGCAACATCTTTTGCATTGTATCTAGGATTAGAATCATCTTGCTTATAAGAGTCACTATGTTCCTCATCAATAATAATGATACCAATATTTTCAAGTGGAGCAAAAATAGCACTACGAGCACCAATAACAATCTTAGCTTCCTGACGAACAATACGTCTCCATTCGTCATATTTCTCTCCCTCAGAAAGAGCAGAATGAATAGCCGCAATATTATCTCCAAATCTTCTTTGAAATCTATCAATCATTTGTGGCGTTAAACTAATTTCTGGAACAAGAACGATACTAGTTTTACCTTCTTTTAAAACTTGCTCAATTAATTCCATATAAACTTCTGTTTTTCCACTTCCAGTAACCCCATATAATAAATAAATGCCTTCCTTCATCTCAACCGAAGAAACAACCCTTTTCTGATCCGTAGTCAACTCTTTTTTTTCTGCAATCAAATTATTATAAGCCAAACGATAATGTTCTTTTTTCTCAGCAATTAAAATATTCTTTTTAATCAAAGTATTTAAACTACTAAGAGAAATTTCAATAAGTTCCTTCCTTAGCACAGAACCTTTTTTTCTACATATATCAATAATATCTTGTTGTTTACCCCTTATATCAAATAAATTAGCCTTAGAATTTAATCTATAATATGTATCAAATTTTTTGTTTATTAAAACCCCTTGCTTAGCTTTCAAAGCTTTTGGCAACATCACTTGATAACAACTAATTAAAGTTGATAAAGTATTCTTTTGAATAGTCCTTCCCAAATATAACAATTCATCATTTAAAACCACTTCACTATCAACTATTCTAATAATTTCTTTTAAAGATGAAACACTTGTATTATTTTTTATCTCCAATACAAAACCTTCAACTTTTTGTTTACCAAAATAAACCTCAACTCTAATACCCAACTTAATTAATTTCTGCAAATTTAAAGGCACACTATAATCAAAAATTCTATCTACATTTTTATTTGACAACTCTACCAAAACACCAATGATCATAGTATCACCTCCATCATTTATATTATACAAAATAAACAAGAATACTAGCAATTAAAAAAATCTTTAAATAAAGATTTTTAAATAATATTACTAAAATAAACGTAAAATATCATTAACTGTTATGATTAACATAAGAAACATTAAAAGCATCAAACCTATAGCATGTATTTTATTTTCTAATTCTGGTGAAACAGGAGATCCCTTAAGTTTCTCAATTATTATAAATAGTATATGTCCTCCATCAAAAGCAGGTATTGGTAACAAGTTAAGGAAACCAACATTTATACTTAAGATAACAACTAAATATAAAAGATTATCAATACCAGCCTTACTTTGTCCCTCAACAATTGAATAAATACCTACAGGACCACTCAATTGATTAAGTTTAATGTTACCAGTAAATAAATAACCAACAGTATATACCATTTGCTTAAAAATAGCTCCCGTTTTCTTAAATGTATATTTTAATGAATTAATAAATCCATATACACGTTCCTGTTCCATTCCAATTCCATACTTATAAACAACATTACCATTTTCTTCAACTTTTTCAGGCATCAATTTAAAAGATAACTTTTTACCATCTCTATTAATTTCAATGCGAGTTTCTTCTTTCGGATTAGCTACAGTTAAAAACAAAGATACATCATCAGTAGTACTAACTTTATTTCCATTAATTCGCATAATGACATCACCATCTCTTATTCCAATTGAATAAGCCGGCAACTCCTTATCAACAGAAGTAATAACAGGACTAAGTGTAGTTCCTCCAAAAACAAGTGCAATAAAAAATAAAATTAATATAGCAGAAATAAAATTATTACCCGCACCAAAAAACATAATTAAAAATCTTTGAAATGGACTTTTAGATTGTAATCTCCTATCTTTAGGTATCTTCTTTAAATTATCATCCTCAACATCCTCACCAGCCAATTGACAAAATCCTCCAATAGGAATAGCTCTTAAAGAATATTCTGTTTCTTTGCCCTTTTTACTAAATAACTTAGGTCCCATTCCTAAAGAAAATTCATAAACATAAACTCCCATAAGTTTAGCAAATATAAAATGTCCAAACTCATGAACAAATATAATAAAACCTAAAATTAAAATAAACAAAATTAAATTAAAAATTATAGTCAAAAATACCCCTCCTATATAATCCCAAGTAATAAAACAAAAGCTAAAACAACAAATATTAAACTATCTAATCTATCAAGTATTCCACCATGTCCTGGAATTAAATTAGAAAAATCTTTCTTACCATATTCCCTTTTAATAAAAGAAAATGCTAAATCTCCAAGCTGTCCAACGACAGTAAAAAGACAAGTAATTAATATAACTAGTACTAGTGAATGTGCTGGATTAATAACCGTAATATAGTAAAAAGAAGCCACAAAAGTTCCCATTAAAGATCCACCAATAGAACCCTCTATAGTTTTTTTAGGTGAAATAGTTGGTGCCAATTTTCTTTTACCAATTAAACTACCAGTAATCAATGCAAAAGTATCTGTAATAGTCGTAATCAATAATAAATATATGACATATGACATATTAAAATTACGTGTAACAATCATTAAATTGAATCCTAATCCAACAAACATAATTGAAGCAATTAAAAATAACGCATCATTTAAATCATAAAGTTTAACATTTTTAATAAAAATCATCGGCAATAAAAACACAAATATTATAAAACTAATAACTCTATAATCAACATTAAAAACAAAATTAATCGAATCATAATTACTTACCGTAAAAAACATCACAAGTAAATATGCAAAAAATTTAACAATAGATGGAAACTTACGTTCACTTTCCCTTGTATGAATAATTTCATAAAGACTCAAAACTGAAAGAATTGCCATAAAGAAAGCAAAAAAAGATCCTCCAACAATTAATAACGGTATTGATAAACCTAACATTACAATAGCACTAATAATTCTTAATTTCATTATTGACCTCCAAAACGTCTATTTCTCTTATTATATTCAATCAAAGCTATATCAAATTCCTTATTATCAAAGTCTGGAAATTCAACCTGTGGAAAATAAAATTCTGCATATGCATTCTCCCATAATAAGAAATTACTTAATCTCAATTCCCCACTAGTTCTAATCATTAAATCAACTGGTGGTAAACAATTATATAAATTAGTTGTAAATAAATCCTCGTCAATATCATCAATAGAAATTTCACCAGACGTAACTTTCTGACATAATTTCTTAGCAGTATCAACTATTTCAGCTCTTCCACCATAATTAACACAAATATTAAAAATAGCACCAGTATTATTCTTTGTTTTTTCAGTAATATCATCAATCATATTAAGAACTTTCTTTGGCAAAGGATCTCTTCTACCAGAAAAAACAATTCGTATATTTTTCTTATTTTGTTTTTCAAAATATCTTTTAAATGCAACCGCAAATAAATTCATTAAATAATCTACTTCTTCCTTAACACGAGAAAAATTTTCCGTTGAAAAAGCATAAACACTTAATACTTTTACTCCTCTAGAAAAAATATAATCAGCCAAATTTTCTAAATTAGTAAAACCATGATAGTGCCCTTCTTGTGGAGTCATCCCACGTTTACGTGCCCATCTACGATTGCCATCTAAAATAATAGCCACATGATTTGGAATTTTAATTTCATCATTCATATACATTACCTCAAAACTATTATATAACAGTAAAAACAAAAAAGGAAGTCCAAAAGACCCCTTAAAATTTATCAATATTGATTTTTACATACTTGCCATCAGTTAAACTACTACTAGCCTGTACAAGTGTCCTTAAAGCATTAGCACATTTTCCGCCTTTACCAATTACTCTTCCAAAATCATCTTCAGAAACAATAACTTGGATAAGAATAACATCGCTATCCTCAGTAGGAAATTCTTTAACACTAACAGCATCAGTATTTACAACCAAAGATTTTACAATTTCTTCTGTTAAAAGAACTAAATCCATAATTAGTTATCCTTCTTTATTTTTGAATCAGCATACTTCTTCATAATACCAGCTTTACTTAATAAGTTTCTAACTGTATCAGTAGGAATAGCTCCATCATTTAACCATTTTAAAGCAACTTCTTCATTAATTTTAACATCTGCATTATTTCCAACAGGTGCATATGTACCAACTAATTCTAAATATTGACCACTTCTTGGACGTCTTGAATCAGTTGCAACAATTCTATAAGTAGGTTTTTTCTTAGCACCCATTCTTGTTAATCTTAATTTAACAGCCATTTTATCCCTCCATTTCAAAATACTGAAAATATTATATTATACAAAGAAAGCATTGTCAACCATTTTTTTATAACACAAAAAAAATAATAACCAAAGTTATTATCTTTTTTATATTGCTTGATCATCAATAAAATTATCAGATACAACCTCATCAATTTTATTAACTTCCTCTTCAATTTTTGACTCTTCCAATATTTCTTCCCAAGGGTCCTCTTCTAAATTAGTTTCTATTTTAACTTTAATATCCCCAACCAGTTCAATTCCAAGTTCTTTTTCTATAATATACTTAATATTTCCATCAATGATATCTACTTTAACACAATTTGGCTGTTTTAAGCTTCTAATAATTATTTCTTCACCACTAGTCTCTTCCTCTCTATCACGTAAATGAACTATTTCCGTATATGTTTTATTTTCTTTTAATACCTCTGTTTTAGTATCATTATCATAAGAATACCAAATATTAACATCATAACTTCCAGTAATTCTAATTTCATCTCCAGATTTAACACCGTTAAAATTATGGTTAATTACCCAACACCCTAAAATTGTAGATGGAAAATTACTAACACTAACCGTATATTCATCAGTAAAAGTTTTCTTTCCTTTGGCAATCACTGCTTTAGTAACAATTTCCTTATAAGATGGCAAATATATCCCTCCTCATTTTAATTTATGAAACATAAATTAATTTGTGCTATTAAACATTAAAATTTATATTAACACCTCAATAAATTATATTTAAATTCATCTATTTTATGAAAAATATATATAAATATTTAATAATAAAAAAACTATTAGCAAAAACTATGCTAATAGTAAAAATTTAATTCTTTAAAGCCTTAAACATCTTTTTCCACAATCCCTTAGAAGAATAATTCAAAATTCCAACTTTATAAATTCTTAATCCATATTTAATTAATAACAAATTAGTAATTATAACAAGAATAATTGCAATAATTATATCAAAAATACCGATTTGATCAACAAACAATAAAGAAGGAGCTAAAATAGCTGAAATAAACGGAACATAAGCAAAAATTTGAATAAATAATGAACCAGGAAAAACAGTTGACATTGTCGCTAAATAATATCCAACTAAAGAAATAATGATAATTGGTGTTTGTAGCTGTTGAAAGTCTTCAATATTAGTTGTCATACTTGCCAAAATACCTGCAAGTAAAGAATATGAAATAAACGTTATAATCATAAGTAACAATGTAATTGGAATAATATAAATTAACTTATCACCTATACCACCAGCTAAAACGTCTTTTAAAACATCAAATATTTCAGAAGTAACACCTCCCAATTTGTCTCCACCAACAAGAAAACGGAAAAATAAACCTATCAGTGCATAAACAAATAACAAGCCACCTTGAATAAGTACAAAAACATTACCAGCAATAACTTTAGAAAAGAAATGAACTTTAGGTGAAACATTAGAAATAATTATCTCCATACCACGAGTTGTTTTCTCATCATTTACTTCAGCTCCAATCATTTGTACTAAAAATAATGTTAACATAAAAAACGGTAAAATAAGAACAGGAAATAGAAAGCCAAAAATTTGCTCATTGTTTTCTCCCTTTTGACTCATATCTTTTTCCAAATATTCTCGCTTTATTTCAACAGGTTCAGAAATCTTTAAAAGATCATCAGGACTTATATTAAATTTCTCAATCATCAAAATTTTCTTTGTATTATTTAAAGCAGTATTTAATATTTGAAATTTTGAAGCATTTAAATAACTTTGAGTAATCATCTTAACATCAAGCACAGAATTATCAGTAGAATTAAACACTAAAATAATTGCGTCTTCATCTTCAGCAAGGATTTTTTTTGCCTCATTTTCTGATTTATTATACTTCTTTATAACAAAATCAGACTCTTTTTGATCAGTATCAAAATTATCAGACATTTGTCCTAATAAACTAGCACTATCGACATTACTTTTAAATACATTATATATTTGATTCGATTTATCAATAACATAAACATTTGTTTTCTTATTAAAATCCCCACCAAAAGAAGTAATAATTGTATCAATATTAAGACCTGCAATAATTATAAATGCTATTAATAAATTAGCAAGTAAAAACCACTTCGTTTTAATTTTTCTCATTAACGAAATATTAGTTAAAAAGCCCAACTTATTTATCATATGATTCACCTACTTTTGCAATAAAAATTTCATTTAATGATGGCTCTTCCACAACAAATTTCATAATATTCTTATGCTTACTAACCTCCTTAAAGACTCTTTGCGAAACATCTATATTTTCAATTTTAACTTCATACTCATCAGCATGTTCCACTACATCTATTACACCATCTATATCTAATAAATCTTTTTTTGTTAAGTCACCTTTTACAAAAATATTTTTTTTTCGATATTGCTCTTTAATTTCCTTCAAATCACCACTTAAAACAGTTTTGCCTTTCATAATAATAGCTAATTTTTTGCAAAACAATTCAACATGTTCCATTCTATGAGAAGAAAAAATAATCATACTACCTTCCTTAGACATTTCCGTAATCTCATTTTTAAACAACTCGACATTAAACGGATCAAGTCCACTAAAAGGTTCATCCAAAATCAATAATTTAGGCTTATTAATAATAGCTAAAATAAATTGAATTTTTTGTTGATTACCTTTAGATAACTCCTTAATTTTTTTATCCTTATATTCCAAAACACCAAATTTTTCTAACAATTCGTCAAGTCTTTTAAGTATATCTTTTTCATTCATTCCCTTTAAACGACCATAAAAGATAGCCTGTTGTCTTACTGTTAATTTTGTAAGCAAACTTCTCTCTTCTGTTAAAAAGCCAATTTTATCAGTCACAGAATAATCAATAGGCTTATTATCTAAGGTAATTTTACCCTCACTACAATCTAACAAACCCATAATCATTCTAAATGTAGTAGTTTTTCCCGCTCCATTAACCCCAAGCAATCCAAAAATTTCTCCAGGTTTAACTAAAAAAGACAAATTGTCAACTGCCAAAAAATCTCCATAATATTTTGTTACATTCTCAACTTTTAACATTTTATCACGCTCTCTTTAAATTAATTTTACACCTATTTATTTTTATTGTATATATTTTTTTTAAATAAAAAGACCTCAAAATGAGGTCATAACTATAAATTAAAAATAACTATTCTAATTATTAATTATTTTAGAAAAATAATCATTTATTTCATCGTTTACATAACCTATTTTATCATTTATTTTCTCTAGATATTGCATATAAATGACATATATAGGAATTGAGTTAAGTTTTGCATCTATTACTTTTATTTCTTCTAAAATATTATCATCACATGTTTTAATATATTTTTTTTGTAACAATTTAATCTCATCAATTAATTTCATTAACTCTAAATTAGTACTCATCTTTTTTTTAATTTCTATAAGTCTTTTATAATCATCCGATTCAACAATACAATTAACAACTTCTTCTAATGCTTTATCCAACTAACTCACCATCTAAACTCCATGTCTTAGCAGAAGTTACTCTAACATCAACAATATCACCTATTTTAACATCTCTATTTACAGTAAAATTAATCAACTTATTAGTATCAGTATATCCAAAATACATATCATTTTTTTCTGATAAACCTTCAACTAATACAGAAACAACTTTTCCCTCCAACTTTTTATTATTGAAAAGAAAATATTTATTTACAATTTCATTTAAACGTTGTAATCTCTCCTCTTTTTCTGTAATAGTAACATCATCTTTTAACTTACAAGCTGGAGTTCCTTCTCTAGGAGAAAAAATAAAAGTAAAAGCATTATCATATTTACATTTTTGAGCTAAATCCAAAGTTTCTAAAAAGTCATTTTCTGTCTCACCAGGAAATCCAACAATAATATCAGTAGAAATAGCCACATTTGGAACAGAACTCTTTATTTTATTAAATAATTCCAAATAACTTTCTTTAGTATATCTTCTACCCATAAGTTTTAAAATACGATTAGATCCACTTTGCACCGGCAAATGCACACTAGGCATTATATTTTTATACTTTCCAATTACACTAACCATCTCATCAGTAAAATCCCAAGGATGAGAAGTCATAAATCTAATTCTAGGAATATCTTTTTTAGCAATATCTTCAAGTAAATTTCCTAAATTATAGTCACTATACAAATCTTTTCCATATGCATTTACATTTTGACCAAGCAAAGTAATTTCTTTATAACCAGAATTAATTAATTCATCTACCTCTTTTAAAATATCTTCCTTAGCTCTACTTCTTTCCTTACCCCTAGTATAAGGAACAATACAATAAGTACAAAATTTATTGCAACCATAAATAATATTAACATATGCTTTATAACTATTAGCCCTAACTACAGGAAGCCCCTCAACCAAGTCACCCTCTTTAGAAAAAACCTCAATTTCCTGTCTTAAAGAAGAAATAGCTGAATCTAAAATCTGCGGTAACTGATATAAATTATGAGTTCCAAATACAAAATTAACATACTTATATTTATTTAAAATATCTTCTACAACAGAAGCTTCTTGAGCCATACAACCACAAAGACCTATAATTAGATTATGTTTTTTCTCTTTTAAATGCTTTAATCTTCCTAACATTCCAAAAGCTTTATTATGAGCATTTTCTCTAATTGAACAAGTATTTAATAAAACCAAATCAGCATCCTCATAATCATCTACTTTTGAAAAACCAAGTTCAATAAGTAAAGCATCAATATTTTCACTATCATGCTCATTCATTTGACAACCATAAGTTTTTAAAAAATAAGTCTTTCCCAAATATTTATTTCTAATTTTATCATCAAATTTAAATTCTACTCTTTTATAATCATTATTTTCTCTTCTTCTTGCATCAACATAATTAGGTAAATGCATAAAATCACATCCATTTCCACTTCCACATATAATAAACTAATAAATTTTAAAAATCAACTTTCAAAATTAAATTTATATTGAATACCATGTTCTTTAGAAGAATTTGCAAAAGTAAAATCATCACTTACCTTTACACCATCATACTTATATTTTTCTTTCATAAAATCTAACAATAATTTTCCTTTACCATCATCTCTAATTGCAACAGCTAAAGATAAATAATCTATCATTTTAGAAACATTAGTTGTATCTTCAGCAATTAACTGTTGATAAGAAAAACTCATCTTAAAACATGTATCACTATCAATATCAATATTTGCCAAAACTGCATTCATCGTATCAATATATCCATCATAAAAACCAAAATCATATAAACAATTAGCTCTTTCCATATATTCATCAAGATTATCATATTTATTTTCAACAACATGACGTAAAAAAATTCTTTTCTTATCTCCTACATCTATAACCAAAGACTTTATCTCAGAAATATCATCAATTGTTTTTAAAATATATTCTGCATCAGCACAAGACAATAATTCTAACATCACCATTGATTCTCCTGATTTTATTCTTTCAATAATATTAATAAGAGGATAAACTAATTCTCTATCAGGCAAATTTAAAGAATAAAAACCCCTACCATTTTTCTTTAAATTACCACATTTTACTAATCTTGTTAAATCACTACCCGTTAAACCTGTTGCTAATAGTTCACTTCTACTAAGAACATCTTTTTTCATAAATAAATCATTCATCATTTTATAATTAACCATTCAAACTCACCGTACTACTTCATAATAACATAAATTAGTAAAAAAAAACAATAATATTAAATTATTGCTTTTTATATTTTGTTTTATTAACATTTTTTTCACAAGAAAAATTATCATTAATATCTATCCTAATTCCATTATAACCACTTCTTATTTTTAATTTTTCAATTAAACTACCATTTTTTCGACCCATACCATCACGTTCAGATAAAAAATCTGCTAAACTTAAATAATCAATCGCATCAGAAAAATCAGTATTTTCAGCACTTCTATAATAAGCAAATCCCAATTTAGCATACAAATATGGTTTTGGATTCTTTATAACCGGCAATACATCTTCATATAAATTAATTGCCTCATTATATTGTTCATTATTATAAGCAAAATTAGCCATTCTTAATGTTTCACCAATATTTATATAGTTAGAAACTCTTCCGCAAAACTTCAAAACCACATGCTTATCTTCACCTCTAGCAGAAGTAATTACAAAAGCATCAACATCATTAATACCATCAATCAATGCTAGCACCTTACTAGTATCCTCATCACTCATAGGAGCAAGCATAGCTATATTGTCGTTTTCGCGAACATTAGCTATAACATCAGCTAAACTCAAAAGCTTCTCTTCCTCAACTTCATCTTTAATCGGCAATTCTTCCTCTGTTAAAACAACAGGTTTTAATTTAGGATAAATAACTTCTAAATCATCCTCTGATAAAGCTAATTTTTTCATTTCCAAAGATTTTCTTAAATCATCAATAGCAACTTCAGCACCACCAAGCTCTTTTGAATATGAAATAATATCTAAAAAAACTTTAGCTTTTTTTAAATCACCACTATCAAGGCTTAAGAAAAAATCTTGAATGTAAACAGCAGAAGTAAATTGATAATCACTCTTACGTATCTTAGAAAGAGCAATCATAGGTTCAGTAAATAATGCATCATTATCTAACAAACTAAGTTTAATCAATGAAATAATATAATTACGACAATTAGATTTATTAATATCAGCCAAATATTGGTCAAGCAATAAAATCGCACCATCAATATCACTAACCATCAATTTATTAAATATTAAAGAAAAATCTTCATCACCAATTTTTTTCACAGTATTATCAAGTTGTAATTCTCTTTCTTTTGTCACAACCTTCTCCAGCATTTTCCTAATACCATTATCAAAAACAATATATGGATCAGTCATTTTATAACGATTATATAAATTATAAATATAAATCTCTCTCGCCAAAGAATATCTGCGTTTAATAATCGCCTCATTAAAATCAAATGAAGAAAGTCCTTTGGCTACAGGTAATTTACCATCATTACACATTGACATATATTCTTTAGTTAAACAATATAAATATTTTTCATATAAACAAAAAGGTCTAACTTTTTTATCTTCTTCTAATAATCTAACAATTGTCTCATAGCTTCCATCATCAATCAAGTTATCATAAACATTCATTTTCCAAAGCATATGGCCAAAAACTTTTCCCACTAATTTTTTTGAAATTAATTCAGAAGGAGTTAACTGTTCATCATGAGCGGGATACAAACTACTAATAATACGAAAGTCACCTTTAAAAATTGCCCATCTAACTTTATCATCAAATATATAATTATCAGATAACAATATATTATCAATTTTTGTATTTTTTACTTCGCTAAAAGGACTATCTTTAATTAAAAAACTAAGTAAAAATGCCCAAGAATTTAATAATTTATTATCAAAATAAGAAAATTCTCTCATTCTAAAAATACACTTAGACGCAAAGTCATAATTATGAACAGATATAGAAATATCAAATAGTTCCAATAAATCATTTTCTGAAAAATCCAAAATATCAATATTGTTATTTATTATATTACTAACATTATCATACTTTCCATCAGCAACTAAGTTTTTCAAATAAGATAAATATACACTACTATCATTAATTTCATAAAATCCACGCTCAGATGAAGATAAAATACCTTTTTCTTTTAATCTTGTTAAATCCCGATTAGTAAAACCAATACTTAATAACTCTTTAGTAGTAAGTACATTTTTATCCAAAAAAATACCATACATACTATTTAAATATTCACTTTTTATCATAAAAACACTCCAAAAATAAAATTATAACTTTATATTATCATAAAATAAAAAAAAAAAGCAACTAAACAGTTGCTTCATTTATAGATGTTTCAATAATATTTTCAAGTACTGAATAACCATCATCCATCAATTCATTTTTAATCTCTTCAAAATTTTCATTAATTTTATCAACTAAACTTTTCATACTTGGAACCAATTCTTTTTTTTCCAAACTTTCAACTATTATTTCTAAATTATTAAGTTTAGAATATTTTCCATAATAAACGTTTTTAATAGACGCATGACACAATTTTCTAAAAGATAAAACACTTATATTATTAAATCTTTTATCCTCCAAAATTTTAAAAGCAGCTCCCATATAATTATTGTAAATTGCTCTATCAAAAATAGTCTCACCCTTATTATTTTTAAGATTAGGAAGATAATTTTTCTTTTTTATTAACTGTGCAATTATCATAAGTGCTGAAACAGAATTATCAAGTGCTAAAATATGTCCAAAAGTATCTCCTTCAATATTTTGGTGATTTACATTCCAATTACGTTTTTTCATAAGTTCCAATACAAACTCATACTGCTTAGCTTTTAATAATCTAGTAACAACATCATTACCAAAACTATCACATAAGTTGACATCTATTTTATTCTTTTTAATTAATTGACCAATCACACTATAATGCCCTTCTTTAATTAGAGCAAAAATCAGGGATGGTTCCTCACTACAAGCATTAAAAGCTTGTTGTTCATCATAAAACATTTCATACACCTCTTTGTTCATGTGACAGTTACATATTCTATCAAATTTTCTAAAATTTGTCAAATCATCATCTCCTCCATCTACTAAAATAGTGATAAAAAAGAAATGATTTTATACAAATTTTAAATAAAAATAATAACTAACATCGCAACAAAATTATTAAAAGCATGAACCATCATACTAGTAAATATATTATTTGTTTTAGTATATGAATAAGCAAGTAAACTTCCCATTGCAACATAATTTAACGATTGAACTATTACTAAATATAAACTTTCTTCACTTCCAAGTGTATGAAGTAATCCAAATGAAATGCTAGAAATAACAATAAATAAAATATCATTTCTAATAAAGCGTCTAATAACCCCTCTAAAAATTGCTTCTTCCACAACTGGAGCAAAAAATACAGCTAATGGGAAAGTATACCATATTGGTAATGACTCTAAAGTCATTTGATTAACAGATTGTCCTCCAGCCTTAAAAACAAATTGTTGAATAGCTACAACTAAAAACATTACCAAATACATTATTCCCCAAAATTTGAGAGCATTTTTAAAATAACCACTAAAATTGCTTTTTAAATACTTAAAATCTCTCTTATAAACATTCTTAAATATTAAAATAGTTATTCCAAATATAATAATTTGATAAAAAATTGATGAAAATTCTATACTATTAGTCACTTTTTCTAACAATGGAACAAATAATATTTGCCCAAAATAAACTAAAATAAGAATAAGTCCATAAAAATAATCTTTCTTAGTATAAGATATATTAGAAATAATAGGAAGATCCTTCTTCTGCTTCTTTTCGACAACTGCACTTTTATCTGTAAATACCATAATTAAAGCAATTATTGATAAAATAGGAATAATACTAAAAGAAAATAAAATAGAACCAATTAATAACACTATTGTTAATGTTTTACGCTGTAAATTCTTATGTCTAACAAGAGTCCCCAATAAAATAATACTTATAATGATTATTATTACTGCCGAAACTTTAGCACCACTTATTAAAGTTTCCAAAGATAACGACTTAGTAAATACTTCTGGTAAAGATTCACTAATCATTTTAAACTCTTCCTGTGCAAGTTTTTCAGCATTTATAAATCCATAAATACCAAATAAAAACTGAGTTACAATATAAAAGATATAATATAAATTTTTTTTCATAAATAATTCACTCCTTCAAATATATTATACAAAAATATTAATAATTATTTATATCAAAATAAACATTAATACTTAAACAAATTATAAAGGATAATTAGAAGCCTTATAAATTTCCTTCATAAAAATATTATAGTAGGTTGCCGTATTATTATCATCAAGAACTACTAAATTATTAGACTTAGCTATATAACGATTATTACTATTACTAAATCTTAATATTTTACCAGTAATCAAATTATAAATAACATCCTCTTTAGTTGTTGAATTATCGTTTGCTTCAAAAACTAAAAACATACTCTGACTATTATTTACAAGAGAAACATTATTCATTTCCAAAATATTCTTCTTCAATAACAAATCATATAATACTACTTCATCATTCTTAGTAAGAATAACATATTTCCTAAAAATTTTACTTTTAATAAATTCATGAACCTTAATATCCAAAAAAGAAATATCATCATATTCACAATTAAAAATATCATTATCATCTTTCATTAAACCATATTTAAAATTAGGCTCATCACCACAAATAGTTTTCGTATAATCGTAATATTTTTCATCAAAATCCACTAAATTTTTAGAATCAATTTCACTTAATTCAGTATTATTAATAGAATCATAATAATACATTGAATTTACTGTTTTAACCTGAAGAATACCAGCATTAAAATTAAACATATTAACATCAATAGCATCAGTAAATTCTTTATGAACCTTACCATCTCTAAAATACAAAAATTTAACTACATCACCTGTTCTATCAGAAAATATTGCATTTCCATAATCAGATATATTATTAGAAGCAGATTTATATACAACTTTTTTCTCTTTATTACTAACAATAACATCCTCCATATTTGGAACATGAACTAATGCATAAACATCATAATTATAAGACTGACTAACCCCAACCTCAATTGATGTACCAGAAGCAAAATATAAAGTTTCACCTAAATAATTAACAACTCCAACTTTTTCACTAGAAGAATTAACATAAGAATAAATTCCATATCCCACGCTTTTTACATTAGAAGCTAATTTTTCCATCGACTCATTATATAAACAATCATCAATTATCCACACACTATATTCTACATCATAAACTGGAGCTATTTTATTTTTGACTGAAACAACAGTCTCACCAGCCTTATTTATTATTTTATATTCTTCATTTAACGAAACTGCCGCATATTCGCCATAAAATTCTGTTGCAAAGTCATATGTCGGTTCAATTATAGACTTACCATTAAAATCAACATAACCAGCCTTACCATCTTTATATACAACAATAGGCTTAAACGGATTAAATATAAAATTTAAATTAGCATTACCAGTATAATTACTCTTCCTAAAAAACATAACATAAGCAATAAAACAAACTATTGCTAAAAGCAATATTTCAAAAATAAATTTAACTATACCAGACTTTTTCTTATAAATTTTTTTATCTATATTAGTATTATTTCTAGTATTTGTTGATAAGTTTTGATTAATTATTGGAGCAGAAGCTCTAACACTTCCCATCTGCGCAGCAGACGTATTATTATATGGAACTTGATTAACAGACTGCATACCACGAGTAGCATATGTTGCAGAAGAAGCTTGATACATTGTAGGAGCATTGACTTGTCCAAAAGCTTGCTGTCCAACTGCCATATTTGAAGAATTAATACCACCATTTAAATTAGATGTTTGATACATCCCCATCAATCCTTGATTTGCATTCAAATAAGGTTGATTGATATTGCCTTGACTAGAATATTGTAAAACATTATTTGGAAAATTACCACTTCTATTAATATTTATATTATTAGCATTATAATTACCAGTATTTTGAACAGAATATTGAAAATTACCTTGGTTCATATTAACCGCATTCGGAATTTGATATTGTGAAACAAACGATTGTCCCTGAGTCATTAATGGCACCGGAATTTGACCAGGAGGAATTTGATTAGTTACTGCTTGATTAGGATATACTTGAACACCACAATTAATCAAATTACCATAATTTTGATTACTAGAATTATAGTCCAAACTCTGATTACTTACAATCTGATTAAAATTACTCTGATTATTACTTGATAACTGCTTTTCTAAAAAATTAGATTCTTGATTAATATCTTGTACAGTACCATTTCCAACATTCGTCAAAGACTTAGCCTGTTTTTGTAATATCTCATCAGAAGCTAAAGAAGCCCTCTCCTCATCTGTAAAAACCGAATGATGCTCTTTTTTATCAGAATCGTTATTCAAAACATTGTCATTAGAAATATTATCATCACCTAAAATAACTTCATCTGATTCAACATTTTCAGTCAAAACAAGTGCATCTTCTAAAGATTCTTCATCTGATGAAATATTATTGTTAGAATCACTAGAGTAAGATAAATTTTGTCCATCATCAATAATAACTTCTTCATATTCAACTTCTTCATATTCCTGATTATTATCTATATTATTATTTTCAACGTTGCTGCTTTCTTGATTATCATCTATATTATTATTTTCAACATTAATACTTTCTTGATTATTATTTATATTAGTATTTTCAACACTACTATCATTTCCATCTTGATATGCAATATGTTCTGCACCATTATCATCATACTTATAAAAAACGATTGCATCATTATTTGATACTTGTTTTTCATTAACATCCGATTTTTTTGAGGCTGTAACATTACTTTTTTCATCACTGTTTTTAGTATCATTTAAACTATATTTATCAACATTATTATGCAAATCGTTCTTCATAGCAACACCTCCAACTAATAACTACACACTACATTACTATAACAATTATAACATATAAACACACAAAAAGAATATAGATTTAACTATATTCAAAAATTTTATCTAAATAATATACAATTAATTATATATATTCATACATTGCACAAAAACAAAAAAAAGAAAATATTAATATTATTTAAATATAATTTTATACAACAGCAATAATTATAAAATTAATTTTTTAATAATTTAACACTCATTTTTCTTTTCCTTATCTAATAAATTCAATTTCTTTTGAATTTCTACATACTCTCTAATTTTATCTAATTCTAATAAATTTTCTTTATCAAACCGTGAAGAAAACAGATTCATAAACTGAATTTGTTTATTCAAATCATCTAAACTATTCTTTTTTACTACAGCTTTCATTTTACTTAAACTTGTAAACTGTTGATTTTTATCCACCCAAATACGATATTTCAAAATTTTAAAAATTGCATCAAAAAAATATTCATCATTATATATCATACAAGTATTTAAAATTCTTAAAAAAACATAAAAAGGCATATCATAAAGCTTATTCTGTATAGCTTTAGTAATTCCCACATCCTCAAATTCATAATCATACATTTCATCAAAAGGAATATTATAAACGATATTTTTTAATTCAACTTGATCATCTAATAAAAATAATTGTATTAAACGATATAAATAACAAAATTTAATAGACCATTCTTGATCAAAAGTAATTTTTTTACAATTTTTATTCTTTACTTGTAAAAGACGCAACATCTGATTTAAAAATTCCTGTTCCTTAGCACATACAATATCAGATAAAACAAGTTCCCTTGTAAAATCATCTAGCAATTCTATAGTAGCTTCATCATTTAAAACTTCAATCTCTTTTTGCTGTAAAACCATTTTATCGCTTTCTTTTTGCAGTTCTAATAATTCATTTAATGATATTTTAATTGAATCAGAACGCGATTTCTTATATTTCCTTTTTTTAAATGATTCATCAACTTGAAAAATCCATTTTTTAAAAATAACATCAAAATTAACCAATGTAAAAACAATAACAATAATAATAAATAACGCTAATAATTGAAGTAATAAAGATGTCGAAATAACCGTAGTAACCTTTCCTATAATTTGACTTTTATCAACCGGATCGTCTTCAACATTATTTACATCACCTTTAGTAATTACTTTTGACCCCAAATCTTTAATTAACCGATGTGTTATAAAAAAACCGTTTGACTGATAAGTAATAATATCTCCAGAACTATAATCATTCGTTAATTTTACAATAACAATATCTCCAACATCAATGCTACCAGTCATACTTCCAGTCTTAACTTGAAAATAAGTATATCCAAAAATATTAGCATAATCTTGTTTTAAAATACCTGTTGTAACAACAACATAACAACTAAGTGCAAGAAACAAAGTCAACAAAAAATATGCCATATATTTAAAAAATGTCTTTACTATCTTCATGACATCACCCTTTATTCTTATACTTTATTATAACATAAAAAAACAAAATTTTCTCTTATTGACAAAAAAAAAGAAACAAATTAATTTGCTTGACATAAATTAATTGCTTCAATTAACAGCTGAATATCTTCAATTGATATATTAGATGATGATAAATCCCATACTCTCAAAATAAAAAGAACTTTCTCTTTTAAATTCAAAAGATTTTCAGCTAACAACTCATTTTCATGTAATGCAATATGAAAAATACGATATTTTTCACAAATCATAGAAGCAATAGAATAATCGGAAATAACTGTAATCTTATTTAAAAATGAATGATGTGGAGCATAACAAAACAAGAAAAACTTATGAATCATATTTTCAATCTCATTACTAGAAAGATTTTGTTTTGAAAAGAAAAATCTTAGATAATCTTGATTAGAGTCAGCAATTCTAAACAAATCAAGATAAGTGGAACCATCATTTAATTTATTTAAAATAAAGTCTTGCATTCTAAGTATAATACATTGTTGATAAAGAGAAGATAATTTTTCTATTTGTTGATTAATATTTTGTTGAAGTAAACGTAATTTATCTTTTTTACGATTACGTAAAAAAACTGATTTCTGAATATTTTTATATTCAGCTATTAGCTTCTTACGAACTTTTTCCTCTTTTTCAATTTCTTTTAATTTGCTAGATAGTTGTCCCTTAAATGAAGACCGTTCCTTATACAACTTTAACAATTCATTTAATAATGGCAAAAATTGATAATATCCTTCTAACTCTTCAATAGTCCAATAAAGGCTTAAAAAAATATCTTCAAAATGCTCTTTGTTAAAAGAAAATTTTTCCTTATCCTCATCTAATAAAAAAGAAAAAAAATACTCTTTTCGAATTGCACTATCTTCTAAATAATCAGATATTTTAAACTCACCATTTAAAAATTTTTGAAAATTAAAATGTAAATTAGTACGCATTTTCTCTAAATATTGTGATTTTTTTTGATAATAAACGTTTTTAATATTTTCATTAGAAAGACCACTATCAAAAAAAGATTTTTCCTTTTCCAAACAAACAATTTCTAACTGTTTGCGATAAAGTAATAAAGTATTATAAAAAGAAAGCCGAATGTGAGTAAGAAGGTTAGGACAATCCCAATATATTTCTTCATAAATTGATTTCATCTTTATAAAGAAATCATCACTTTCCATATTTTCAAAAAAAGATTTCATATACAATTGACAAGAAAGACTATAAGAAAAATCTTTATATGTAAGAAAAATAGAATATTGTTGAAATAAATTTAACAAATCTAAAATACATTTATTAGCAGTTTCCAAATCCAACTCTTCTTTATCAAACAAGCACATAAAATATGGAGAAAAGCCAAGTTTTTCAGCAATATTACGATTTTCATTACAATAAAAAATAATTTTTTCCAAATATTTTAATTCTTCTTCCTGTTCTTTTATTTCTTCAGAAATATCAATAGGTAAAAGTTCTTTAACTTTTTCAGAAATTAAATTTTGAACATTTTTCCTTTTTATTTCCATTTCTTTTTTTTCTGCTTTCACAAATTTATTACGATAAACAATTGCACTCCTATGATACTCATCGCGTACCTTAGTAGTACCCTTATCCATTGTAAGTGGATATTCATCTATTTTCTTTTTTCCTTGAACAATTTTATCTCTTAAAATATCAACTGTTTTCATTTTTTTTCTCCTCCTCTTCAGGGAGTTCTAAAATACTATTATCCAAAAAAGAAATATATTCATCAAGTAAGTGATATAATTCAACCAATGTCTTTAAGTCTTCTTGTTCTAATAAAGTAGATTCCATATTACCCTCCTAAAATAAAAGGACCTAAAAAGGTCCTATACTAACCATTATTTTGGTTAGAAGTAAATTGTAAATTATATGTTAATGAACCACCAGAAGCATTATTTTCGCAATCTACATCTTGACCTTCAACCCACATATAAACTCTTACTTTTGTAATTCCAGGTTGTAACGTAAAAGCACTAGCATATGCACCACTTGGAATTCCAGATTGAACAGAAGTAATTTGTGGATCTACTTTTGAAAAATAAGTAGAATCCTTAGAGTTTAACGGAATATCAGCATCTCTTTCAATATCAGCTTTTACACCATAATACTCTAATCTCTCATCACCAGTACCTGTCAAATCATCAACTCCAGTATATCCTGAATAATTACTTTTTGCATTAGCAATTGCAGATGCGGTGTGAACATCATAATTTGGTTCCCAGAAATATACAACACTTGAACCACCAGAAGTCGTAAACTTTTGTTGAATTTCAGTAGCACCAGTTCCCGCTGGTACATTTCCTTCAATAACAAATGCTACTCTACCAGCATTTTCAATTCCTGTACTATTATTTTTAGCAACAACATTTGAATTAGATGATAAATAAATTGGTGTTACAGCATTAACCTGGAAAAAAAGGTCAAATGCAATAAATTTACCAGAAGTACCATGAGTTTCTTTATCCTGTTTTGCAGTTAAAATCAAGCTACCTTCATCATTACTATCAATTTCTCCTGCAAACATTTTCATAAATCCATTAGAACTATCAATATCTCCAATAGTAGAAATTGGTGATAATGAACTTAATTCACTTGGCAATTGATTAGTAGCAGTTGGATAAGTAGTTTGAGCACCAGTTATATCACTATTACTAATAATAGTTTTCCAATTAATTGCATCAACAGATACTTGTAATCCTTCGCTAGCAGCAACATTAACATTAATACTGTTTACTGTTACTGTTTTATTAGCCGTAAACCAAGCATAAGTACTAGTTGTCAATAAAACCCCCAAAAAAGCAATCATTAACAATGATAAAAATAATTTTCTACGTTTGCTTTGTTTTTTTCTTGCGTTAGTTCGCATAATTTTCACTCCTTATCTTTAATATGTTCTTCATTAACATCCATATGTAATTTTACTTCTCCACCAATTAAATCATTTGTACAATCAGGATCATCACCTTCAATCCAAACAACAACTGTAAAACGATCTTTCTCACCTGGGGCAAAATTCTGCTTTTGTTCCAATACCGCAATTTCATCAGATACAAATTTCTTTGTACCATCTTCAGCTTCACCAGTTGAAGAATTTTCCTTTGCATAGACAGTACGAACACCATTATGATAAATCATAATTCGCAATGCTTTATCAACTTCTTTAATCGAATCATCAATATCCATTTGATACCAATAATGAACCACTTCTTCTCCCGCATTTACAACATAAAACGTATAAGCAATATAATTAGTTCCATTATGCGAGCCTGTTCCTTGTTGATCAACATCATTATCAATCCAATGAATCGAAATATTATCCATATAATCTAAAGACTTTGCATCCAACTCTAATGTTTTTTTCTCAAAAGTACCATCTTCAGACAAGTAAACATTTTTTGAATTACTCTTATTTTGATCTAAAGAAATAGTAAAATGTCCTTCATTATAGATAATATAAAGAAAGAAATAGATAACCGTAATAATGACCAATAAGAGCAAAAAAACAATTTTAGAAATTTTAGAAAACAATTTTCTACGATATACTTGTTGAGCTGTAACATTAACAAAGAAATTCTTTTTCATTTTTTCACCGTATCTCTAAAATAAACTAGCTATTATCCTTACATTATTTACAAAAACATTATATTAAAAACATCAACAAATTTCAAGAAAATTGTCGAATTTTAGTCAAAATAAAAAAATTAAGTGTCAAGCAAAGTAAATAATCAACTTGAAGGAAAATCTAATATGTGATAAAATATTTACTGAAAATAGGAGTTTAATATGAAACAAAAAAAATTTTTTATTATTTTTTTTATTATCTTTTTAAACATATTTACATTATTATTATTGCAAGGAACACAAGCAAAATACCGTAAAAAAATAGAAGGACAAGGCCAATTAAATATTGCCAGTTGGAATATAAAAATAAATAGTGAAACAATTTTAAATAAAGAACAATTAACAAAAAAGATAGAACCAAAATTTTTCAATAATGAGAATATAAAAGACAATGTTCTAGCACCAGGAGCAAAAGGATATTTTGATATAGAATTAGACCCAACTGAAAGTGATGTTAGCTTTCAATATAAAATTATTGCCACAGTATCAGAAGATTCAACAATCAAAGACTTTATTACAACAGGATACGAAATAAATCCCAAAGAAATTCCAAATCCAGAGCCATACGATTCTTCAATAGGAATAATAGGAGAATTAGAACACAACTCCCAAATTCAAAAAATCCGTGTTTATATTGAATGGAATGATAATACAGAAGAAGAAACAATGAATAATCAAGAAGACACAGAAGCAGCGACCACTGAAAATGCTAAAGCAATAATGAATGTAATATTTAATTTCACACAAAAAAAATAAAGCCTTTTACAAAGGCTTTTTTTATGAAGCTTTCTCTTGTTGAACGATTAATTTTAAATTAAAAGTTAAACAAGGTACATCCGGATGATTTTCTTTCCAAGTAATTGCTGATTCTCCCCATATAGTATCCCAATCATCTGATTCAACATATAAACCTTGTTTTTTCTTTTCTTCAAAGTTAATTTCATCAACTGTTTCATCAAATTGATAAACCCCATCATTAAAAATATAATAATCAATTCCACTATGATATTTAAAATTACCTATAACTTTAGAATATGGATTATTAGATTCATATGGCCAATAAGCCTGAATAGTAAACCTAGAATATCCATTTCCAGATTCCAAATGCTCATTAGAAGAAATAAATTCAAATTGAAATGGAAAACCACTATTAAGAAAATTCAAAATCTCTTCATTAGTCATATCTTGAAATTCACCAAATAAATATAAATCTGATAATTCATAAGAAAATGTAGCTTCAAAGTCACTTGAATTTAAAATATTAATTGATTTTTCGAAAACGCTCATTCCAGGATAAAGTTGATCTATTTCAATATCAAAATCCATTATTTCCGATGATTCATCATGAAACTTTACATCCCAACTGACGACATTACCACTTAATGTTAAATCAGCTTTGGAAACATAAACAAACCAAGCATAAGAATTAACTACTAATAAAAACAAAGCAAAAATAATACTCCTTGTTTTTAATAATTTCTTTTTCTTTTTTAACACTTGATAAAAATATTTTAAATTATGATTTTTTTTCTCAATCTTCACTTTTTTTCTCTCTTTCTGAACGAAATTCTACAATAGTATCAGCAACTTCTAAAAATATAACAACAACAAAAGGACAAAATATTAAAAAGAAAAAGCCAAATGGATTACGAATAATTTTATTTAAGTAAGTCATAATAGTCAATCTACATTGAACTTTTCCATAAACATTATCCTTACTCAACAAAGGATCATATTCAGAATTTGCAATTCCCTTCGTTCTAATCATTTCAACATTAGAAACTGGATCGTTTTCAAAGCCAATAATTCTATGTGTTACAATCTTATTACTCATTTCATTTTTTTCTCCCAAATAAGTAATATCATCGCCAATAGAAAGAGAAGAAATGTTAATTTCCTTAACTAATATAACATCACCAATCTCATAATCCGGAGACATACTAGAAGATGCAATTTGAAAAACACGATAGCCAAACAAACTAGAATTATTACTTAAACGCTGAAAAATCAATAAAAATAAATACAAAAAAATCATAATAGAAATTAAAATTTTTATACTACCATAAATATAATTAAAAATTTTATTTTCTTTTAAACATTTAAACATAATATTTCTCACATCCTATGACAATATTTCTAATGCTAAATCAATTTCTTTTTGAACATTTAAAAGTTCTTTTTGAAATACTTTTGAAATCATTTCATCCCTAATCTTTAACTGTGTTCTAGTTTGCTGCAATTCTTTCATAAAAATAGCCTTCATGTTAGCATCAGTTAAAGAAATATCCATTTCCAACAAACTTTCAATTAATTGTTTCATCATAGATGAAACCGCTCTTTTAGTAGAAACAGCATTATTCTTTAATGCTAAAGATTGTTTTATCAAATAGCTAAATGAAAAAAGCTGATCAAATTGATTTTTTAATTCTCCAGTATCTAAATAATTTTGAATATCGCGTTTCATTTCATAATCATCTTCACTATAAGATTGAATAAAATTCCAAAGTTCTATAGCTTTCTGAAAGTTTGGATTTTTTAAAATAACATTCGTTTTACGTATAGGAGATCTAACAGGTTGAACATTTAATTTAGAAAGATTTTGCATCAATTCTGTACCAGCAAAGCCATCTAACTGTACTTTTATCTTTTTTATTCTTGTTACAATATCATCTGTAGATATATTAGAAGATATACTCTTTTTTTCATCCAACGAATGAAAGAAAAGTTGAATATCAACCTTCTCTTCACCAAGAATTGTTTTCCCATCATATTGAAATTCAACTTTATCATAATAAGATGAATCACCAGTAAAATTTTGTAACCTTTGTTCATAAAAAGTTCTCATATTTTGAATTAAAGTATAAATAAAACGATTCTCATAAGTATCCAAACTTTCTTCCTTATTAATATTTAAAATCTTAGAAGGTTTAACATCACCAGTTTTCTGATCATAATCCTGTATTAAATTAGTATGCTGTGTCAAATGAATAACACTTTCTACTGTAATTTTTTTGGCAAGTTCTACTTTTACTATTTCTTCATCATTTATAATAAAACGTTTGGGATTTCTTAAAATATTATCAAGATATGGCAAAACATCTTCAAAAATAATAATCCAATTATCATTTAATTTCTTATCTTCATAATTTCTCTTAACAGATAATAAAGAGGTTAAATGAGCTGAAAAGTCATCTTGTGTAATTCCATTATTTAAAAAATTACTATCATCAATAATATTTTCCATAAGTCCCCTCCTTATACCATTTTCTTAAGACGCAACAAATATTCTTTACACTCATTAAAATTTTCTTTTCCAAACTCTTGATCTAAGTATGTAATAAATCCATCTATTTCATCACGTATATAAGCAAGATTTAATTGTTCAAATTTTCTTAATATTTTTCTTGCTATAAAATAATCAACACCCTCTACTTCACTTCCACCACATTCCACATAAGTTGCAACAAAATCTTTTAATTGTTTTACAATACGATTACCAAAAGCAATACGAAAATGCTTAATTACATAATCATCCATTTTATTAATTTTATCTTGCATTTCTTGAGATAATGGATGTTTGTTCTTTGCTTGTGCAAATAAATTTTCTAAATAAGAACTATTTATATGCATAGCATCTGTAGGTACTGGAGTAAAAGGGGTCCCCTTATCATTAATATCAATTGGCATAGCACGGTCATATACTTTATCAGTAACCGCAAATGTAGAATCATCATTATTAATTGTCCCAATATACCACATATTATCTGGAATTTTTAATTTACCACCAATTAATTTTTTTGGATCAGTCTCCCAAACACTAGGAACAAGTTCAATCACCCATTCATCACGACTTGGCATTTCCAATATAGATAACATTTCAGCAAAATAATATTCAACACGAGCAATATTCATCTCATCCAAAACAGCAATATAAACATCATCATTATACCCTGCTTCATACATTTTTTTCAAAATTTCTGTCTCATTAAATTTTTTTGTAAATTCATTAAAATACCCAAATAATTCTGTTCTATCACGCCATGAAGGTTGAACAGAAGCAATAATTGCATCATTTAAAATAAATTTACCCCAAGCATAAGCAAGAGAAGTTTTTCCAGTTCCAGAAATACCTTGTAAAATAACAAGCCTTGTAGCAGATAAAGAAGCAATAAACAATCTAATCATATTAGTCGTATAGTAAAGTCTTAGTTTTGAAGCTGCAAAATTACGAAATAATTCAACTAATTCTTCCAAAGTAAAAGTATTATGATAATCAACTACTTTATAATTCTGATATTCTAAATCGATAGCATGCAACTTAGAAAAACGAATATTATCCAAAGAAACATCTAAATCAGATTTTTCTTCAATTTGTGTATCATCAACAACATTACTTTCATCAGGCTTTAATCCAAGTTGAGAAACCTTCATAGCTAATATTTTTTCTTTTTCTACAACTAACTGTGCCACTTTATTATTAAGCTCTGCAATTTCTTCTAACATAGATTCCTGTTCTACCAAAGTTCTATGAAAGCGAATATATTTACGAATTAAAAAAGAAAAAAAGAAAAAAACAAGTAATAAAATAACAAGCATCACAATAATCGCTATAACTACTAAAATCCACTCACTTATTTTAAATTCATCTTTATAGTATTTTAAAACAAATAAGTACTGATTAAAATTAAACATCTGAATAATTCCAGAATAAAATCCCAAAAAAATCTTTTTTAACCCTGAAAAAAATACAGACATAAATTCATACAAAAAACGCACATATGTATCCATATTATACCACTTACTCCTTAACCTGCTCAATTAATAATTCTTTACCTGAAGAAAAGTTATATTTAGAAACAATTGCATAGTCACTTTGTTTAATATTATAAATATATACATAGTTAAATAATTTTAAAGAAGATATTGCATCCAACTTTTTAGTAGCATCTCTTACTCTAGAAAAATCAACAGCTAAACAAAAAAAATAAGAATTAACAAAGCGACTTAAATATTTACGATGATTCAAATAAACATCAAAATCAATCATAAAAACAAGATGTTCTTTTAAATAATCATAATCAATACAAGATAAAATCTTTAAAAAACTTTTTTTTCTAGACAAAATAATACTGGAAATATTTAAAAAATAAAGCCCAAATTCCTTTTGAGCCAAAACATTTCGTAATGCCATAAAAGAAAATAACTGACAAATAATCTTAGATTTATCAAAAGAAATAACCTCATCTTCAAAAACTCTAGATAATGTATTACTTTTATATTTTTTTTGTAATTTAGGAATTGAATAAATCAAATTTAATTTATAATAATTTAAATTTTGTGAAAACTTAAAAGTACATAAAGACATAGAAAATTGATGATAAGAATCTAAAAAAGTTTTTTCTTTTTTTCTTTTCTCCTTTAGCCAAGATAAAACATTAGAAGTAATAACAGAAACATTTTCAACTTTAATCATTGAATAAGAAGAAACAATTCCTTTGATTTTTTCAATAAGATAATTATCAACTGTTTCATCTGAAATATCTAAAAAATCAATATTAACTGCCATCAATGCAACATAGTAGCAATATTCAATTAACTGCTTTTGATGTGCATAAGTATATGCATCCTCAAGAACATCGGCATGATCTAAATAATATAACAGTTCAACACGTACACCATCTAATTCATTTTGAATCAAAGAAATATCATAATTTACAACACACTCAGGCAAAACAGTTTCTAATTTATGAAAATAAAAACAATTAAAATAAGTAGAAAAAAATCTTTTCAAAATATTATCTTTTTCTTTTTCATCACAAGGATAAGACAAAATTAATTTTTCAAAAGAAAGAAATTTATTCATTTGAAAAGAGAAATAATAATTAAAAATATTCTCACCCATCTTATCACCAATCCTACTACAATTCATAGTATACCAAATCAACTATAAAAAATCAAATTTGCAACATCATATTTTAAAACAATTTATTTAAAATGAAGCAGTCACTACATCAACATCAATAATAGAACTACCTATTCCAGAAAAAGAATAATCTTTATCTATATCTTTTTTATAAAACAATACTTTCTCACTAGAACTAGCATCAATATAAAAAGAATATGAAGAGATATAAGAATTTCCATCAATAGAAATAGTTTCTAAACTTCCAGGAATCATATTCTTATAGCTTTTATTAGTCATATCTAAAAAAACAAGATTAGAAGGAATACTAAGTTTAACCTTTGCCGAAAAACAATATTTACGTTTATCAGTAGATAAACTTAAATATTCTTCTATTGACAAATGATCACCAACACTATAAGAATCAAAAGCTGTATGAACCTCATAATAAGAAATAGAATTTGTTAACTCTAACGTAAAAAATTTATCACCTGAATGATCTATAATTTTATAAGAAAAATTTTTTGTTTGAACACCAATTTTATACTTTGCAGACAATTTTTTTTGATATGGAAAAGAAGAAATTGCCTCAACTTCAACATCAATCACCTGACCATCATTAATTGTGGATTTAGGGTGAATATTTACAATAAAACTATCAACTTTTTTACTTTGATAAATAATACCATCACTTTTATCAGTACTACATTCAACATAATCAGGACAAATTACATTAATTTGATACTGAATATCAGACTTAGTCCAAATTAAATCATTTTTTTTAGAATTAACATCAATTGTTAAAGAATAATTATTTACTCCATCCCAATTACTTATAGAATATGAAGCTCCATTCTTTTTTAAAATAGAACTAGAAAAATAAAATCCTTGACTCTCTAAAATAAAATTATGAATTGAACTATAAATATATCTAGCCAAAGAAGATTGCAAAAATAAAATAAATAAAAGTAATAAAATAAGAAAAAGTAATAACAATTTCTTTTTTTTTGACAGTTTTTTCATATTACACCTCACCTATTACCTGTTTTGCCTCAATTGTAAATTCTACTAAATCTAATGAATCAGCATATGCATCCGAAAAAGAATATGCTAAAGGAAATTTAATAGCTAATATATAAACATCTTTACTTTGAACCCTATAGGAAAATAAAGTCTCCTCTGTTTTAGAAAATTCATAATACCAAGAACCATCTTCATCTTGAATGGTATTACAATTTTTTAATAAATTAATTGCATCTTCTCCAGGACTTTCATTTTTATAAAGTTCATACGTTATTGGCAAATTAGTAGTAGTTCTAATTTGCAAAGAATAACTCAAATCAACATCACTCATTTTTTTATTATCATAATTACTTACACTAAAAGTATAATAATAAGGTTCCTCTCTTGGTACAATTCCCTCAGTATTCATTTGAAATGAAAACAACTCTTCTTGAAATAGAAAAACTGCATAATCAACATCTAAAGATATGTTTGTTCCAGATTGAAATTTTGCAGATGTAATTGGTTTTAATAAAAAAAGAGAAAAAAAGAAAAGAAAAGTTAAAGTAAAAGATAAAAATAAAAATCGAATTTTATATTTCATCATTCTTTTTTTCATATTTTCTTCCTCCTTACTCTATATAGCTTTCAATTACCTCTCCCTGATATTGACTGGCTCTAAAATGAAGTTTTGCATAACTAGGTTGTTTTATACCAGTACCAATCATTGTATCATTTACATTTTGATTTTCATCATTCTCCCACATAAGCGAAATCAAAATTTCTTTCTTTTTTTTATTATTGATATCATCTAAAGAAAAAATTCCTGTATATGTATTTTCACCTGTACGAATTAACTCATCATTATCAACTGCAATTGATAAAATATGTAACAAATATTCATCACTAAATCCACGATCTTCATAAGTAATATCATAACGAATTGCAACTTCAGTAGTAGAAGGATCAATCACCAATTTCATAACACCAACACTTCCCGGAGATACTTTTCCTTCTCTAGTATGATTAGTATCCCACGTAATATTATCAACTAACAAATCTTGTTCTATAAATTCATTTAAATTTTTCTCATTAATCAAAATATTCCAAGTAGCAACTTCCACTGAAGCATCTCCAATAACTTCTGATTCAAACGCAGTATAAGTTTTTCCCCCCATTTCGTAAATTATCCAAAGACAACAAAAAAAAAGTATTGGAAAAAGAAAAAACCTCTTTACCATAAAATCATCCATCGAAATCCTCCTAATTTACCACATTATAACATATTTTATAAAAAAAGAAAAAGATATTAGAATTCTTTTCCAATATCTTTTTTATTACCTTTAACTAAATTTCTTTTTCATCCTTTAATAATAAAATTAAACTAT
>CALVIF010000005.1 GCA_944329395.1 uncultured Bacilli bacterium
TATATGCTGATGAAGGAATAAGTGCTAAAGATGATAAAAGACCAGCATATCAACAAATGATTAATGATATTAAAAACAGTACAGTTAATGTCATAGTAGCTTTAAAGTTAGATAGATTAACTAGAAGTGTTTATGATGTAGAAAAACTAATGAAATTATTAGAAAAATATGGTTGTGATCTAGATTGTAAAGATGATGATTCTAATACATTAACTTCAACAGGAAGAATGTGTATAAGATTAACTACTGCATTTAGTCAAAATGAAATTGAAAGATGTTCAGAAAGAACAAAATTTGGTATGGTTGGTGCTATTAAGGCAGGACACATTCCAAATAGAACTCCAATAGGCTTTAAAAGAAGTGATAAGAAATTAGTACCAGATGAATTAACAAAAGATATTGTAATTAGAATGTATGATTTGTATTTAGAAGGAAAAAGTTATCAAGGTATTGCTAATATCTATAATAAAGAAGAAGTATTAGGTAGAACTAATTGGTTAGATTCTACTATTCAAAAGATTATGACTAACGAACTTTATAAAGGTGATTTTGTTCATGGAAAAAGAACTAAACATCCTCAATATTATGAAGATGTTGTTGAACCAATAGTATCAAAAGAAAAATGGAATGCTTGCCAGTATCAAACTAAGAGAAATGCAAGACACTATGAAAGAACTGCTACTTATCTATTTACTAATAAATTAAAATGTTCAGTATGTGGTAATTTCTTAGGTGGTAAAGCTACTACAAAAAGAAAAAGTGGTAAGAAATATTATTACTATAAATGCGAAAAATGTAGAACTAACTACAAAGAAGATACTATAAGAGATGGTTTACTACTTCAACTATATGACCTAATAAGAAAAGACAATTTGATTAATAAATATTACACGCCATTTATTAAACACAAACAAGAAGATAATACAAAAGATTATAAAACTGAATTAAAAGAATTAGAAAAACAAGAAGAAAGAATTAAATGTGCTTATTTAAATGGTGTTGTTAAAATAAATGAATTTGATAACGAATTAAAAAGCATTAGATATAAAATTGATAATATCAATAACAAGATTAAAGAAATAAAACAACGTGAAAACTTTAACTTTACCACTAATGATTTATTAATTTTAGAAGATACAGAAACAATTGATACTTTTGTTAATCCTGATATATTTTTAACTAATATTTTAAATTTAACTAATACTTTAAGAGAAGAAACGAAAAGAATAATTGGTACTTATATTGATAATATTGAAGTAAATAAAGTTGGAGATAAAATAGAACTTTTAAATATTGAGTATAGAAAAAGTTTCTTAACTAATTTAGTAAATTATCATAATAATTATGGTGTACCTTATAACTTTAATATATTTAGTGATGAAAAGGGGTTTAAAATACCAATGAATCACGAAGGTAAAACTAGTTTAGAAGCAAAAGAATATTTTACTAAACTACAAGATGTTGTTTCAAAAAATAGTTTAAAACTAAATTATTACGAAACTGAAGTAGATAGTAAATTAGAAGATATTAGTTTTGAACCTAATGGAGATTATGAACAAATATTAAGATTAATAGTTTTATCTGATACTAAAAACTATAATGATAAAACTTTAAGATTAGGAGTTATTACTTTAGATTTAGAAAGTGCATTATATTCTCGTTTAAATAGAAAAGAACAACCAAATGAGTTATGCAATATTTAGATGTAAAAGTATTAATACATTAAATGATTTATCCCATATTGGTAGTCATAATAAACGAGAAAAAGAATCTTATAAATCTAATCCTGATATAAGGAAAGAAGACAGTATTAACAATATAGAATTAGTAAAATGTAATAAGAAATATAGAAAAAAATTTTATGAAATAACTAAAGAATATAAAAAAGAACACGACGAAAAAATGAAAACTATTAGACAAGATAGATATAAAGAATTTGATCAAATGGTAGATGATTCTAAAAGTTGTGTAGCAGATGAAATGATATTTACAAGTGGCCCAGAATTCTTTAAAGATATGTCAAAAGAAGAAATATTAAGATGGGATAATGGATGTATGGAATTTGTTTATAACGATTTAGGTTATACCAAAGAACAAGTAATACAATCAGTATTACACTTAGATGAAAAAACACCACACATTCATTGTGTAGTAGTTCCTCTTGTTAAAAAGTTTGATAAAAGAGTTAATAAAGAAAGATATTCTATTTCTAAAAGAGATTATATTAAAGACCAAAATTATTTAAGTATATTACAAGATAAGTATTGCTTTAGATTAAATAATCTAGGTTTTAAATTGGAACGTGGTGAAAAAGGAACTAAAATTAAAAATCTTTCATTAGGACAATTAAAAGGTATAACTAGACATTATGAAAGACTTGCAAACAAAAGTATAAAGAATATTGAAAGTGAACATTTAAAAATTATTAATATGTTAAAATTTTCAAAAAAGAAAGCTTTTTCAGATTCAATCATTCTTGATGGTGAATCATATCATATCTTACTAAAATATCTAGATTTATATACTAGAGAAATTCAAAAACAAGTAATATATCAAAACTTTTTCAATGATTTAGATGATTATATTTTTAATTATAAAGAGTTAGAAAAGGAATACAATCATTCACAAAAAGTAATAGATAATTTAGAAGAAGAATGTGAAAAGTTAGACCAAAATAATAATACCTTAATTGATTTTATCAAACATTTATTAGAAATGTTAAAAGACTTTTTTAGAAGAATTTTACTTTCTAAAAATGAAGTTGATAAAAAGAAAACTATTAATATTTTAAAAGAATGTTATGAAAAAGATTTATATAATTCTTATGATTTAATAGATATTTCTAAAAATACTGATAAAGAAATAGAAGTAAATGATTTTATAAAAGAAGAAATATTAGAAAAAGAATACGACTACTTTGATTAGTCGTATTCTTTGTTTATACTAAATTTTTGATAATTTAGAAACACACTTGCAAATTGACATAATCAATTGGCGTGTGTAAAAGGACTTGTCCTTTTAAATCCTAAAAATATTAATAATAAAATGATAAAAAATTAAAAATATATGTTATAATAAATAATCACAAGGGAGGTTTAATAATTTATGGAACAATCTACAGAAAGAAAATTATTATATTATGATCGTTTTCAAAGAATGCCTAGACATTATAATGGTGCACCAATTTTTCATTTTATGTGTAAGGATGTAAAAACTGGTGAAGATGTTACATTAGGGGCTTGTTATTTTGCAGAAGAAGTATCAAAGACTATAGGTGGACATTATTATGAGGATATTGTTGAAGCAACTAACGATTTTGATATATTATGGAGTTTATCAGATGAAAGAATTAGCCCTGTAGCAGATACTTTTGATGAAGTACAAGCTGAATATCAAAGAATGATAAATGAAGGTGTATCTCCAGAAGAAATTAATTCTGCTATGATTACACTATTTCACCAAAAAAGAAAAATTAAAACACGTTAATTAAAAAATTGACGTTACAAATATTTAATTATATGTTATACTATAGTTAGTTAATAGTTATTACTAACTATTTCTTTTGCCCTAGAAGTTGTTCTACTTCTTCCGTTAGGGCACCAGATTGATAGGAAACTCGAACTTTTATAAATTCGAGAGTAATAAATTACTAACAGAAATGTTAGTTTTTTTGTTATTTAAGAAGAAAATGAAGAGTTTTTTATGAATGTTATGATAATCATTTATATAGTGAAACTGATATAAATAATACATCAAAAGAGAAAGAATTGACTAATTATATTGAAGAAAAGGACTGTGATTATTTTTAAATCATAGTCCTTAAATACTAAAAGGTTTCAATTTAGTAAAAACACTTTCACATTGACATCATCAATGAGCGTGTGTAATCATATAAAATGCTTATTTTCTCTTTTTCTTAAAAATAGATTTAATTAATTTTTGTACACCATTTTCTGGATTTTGAAAACTTATAGGATATTCAATACCTTCTGGTAAATCCATTTTTATGTGTCCTTGTTTAAACCATAAAACATCTCTTAATGAATACATTTTAAAATCAAGCAATTCACATTGTTGAACCATTTGCATATTTTCTTTTCTTTCTTTTTCCGACATTGAATTAAATTTAGTTGCAATTTCATTTTTTTCTTGAGCAATATTTTGACCTAAAGCTATTGTTTCTTCTTCAGATAAATCTTTTACTTCGTTATAATTTATCATCCAACTAAGACCTTTAAAAAACTCAATTTCTTCAGGTGCGTCAAATTTAACAAATTCATATCTATTACTATCGTCTATAATAACAATTCTATTTCCAAATACTTTCATAAATATAGATGCTGGTATTGGTAAATCTGTTTGATTTAAATATGCAATATCATTTTTTTGAACATAAACACTATCATCAGTTATGATTTTCATCTTAAACCCTCCTTGAATAGGTTATATAATAACATAAATTTGTTTGAAATACTATATTTTTAATAAATTTTGTAATTTTTATGATATACTGTAGTTAGTTAATAATTATTACTAACTTATTTCTTTTGCTCAAAAAGTTGTTGTACTTCTTCCTTTAGGACACCATATGGAAATTAGTCAAACTAATTGATTTTAAATATATGAAAGGTTAATTTTGGTTAACCTTTTTTATATGCTCGAAGTGAGTTGATGAAATATGAAAAAGAATGCAGCAATTTATTGTAGAGTTTCTACAGAAGACCAAGCAAGAGAGAGTTATTCTTTAGTGAAACAATTAGAAATGTTAAAAGATTTATGTAAGTTTAGAGATTATGCTGTTTATGGAATTTATGAAGATGCAGGAATTAGTGTTAATTGAATTGTGTGAGTAATGTCAAGTGCAGCAGAAAAAGAATTCTAGTTCTTATCAAAGAACACTTACTTATTTATTATTGCAAAAATTAAAATGCCATAAATGTGTAGAATACTAGGTGGCAAAGCAATGACCAAGAATAATGGGAATTCTTATTTTTACTATTATTGTAATGATTGTAAATTGACTATAAAAGAAAAAGATAAGTTTAAAGGAATTGGAGAAGCTTATATTAGCAAAGTATTTAATTTAGAAGAATATGATTTAGAATGAAAGAAAGCCGAAATGCCTTGAATAATTAAAAACTTAATTAACTGAAATATGTGATGAATTAAAATTTACATCTGAGGATATTTTAATTAAACGGGATATAGATTTTATCATCTATATCAAATATTTTGAAAATATAAAGAATATAATACCTCTTTAAAGAAAAAACAAGAATGTAGATATAGAAATTACTATATTACTGAAATGGATAATTATATGAAAGTTAGAGAACAACCAGAAAAGAATTAATATAATTTGGAGAAAGCAAAAAAAATCTCTTTAACTAGATAATAAGTAAAAAAAATAAGTTATTTAAAACTAATACTAATCAAGAAAGATAACTATATTTTGAAACATGAAGATAAAGAAAAAATTGAAAAGTATATTAGTCAAGTAGATAAAACAAATGATGAATATAAAAATATTCAAACACTATCTATTACTCTTAATAATATAGATAATTAAATAAAAGAAAATCATAAACCAAAAAATTATATTGAAAACAATGAAACATTACAATTAAGAGTTGATACACTAACTAGAAATAACAGGGTTAAAGATAAACAAATTAAAGATTTAAATGAAGGAAATCTTTCTTTAAGTTTTGAAAAGATAAATTCTTAAAAGTAATCTCTTTTATTAAAAATAAACTATTTTGGAAAAAAAAGAACGAGAAAAATATATTAATGCCGTAGAAGATTTATATTCAAAGAAAATTATTAAGAAAGATACATTTGAAGATTTACAGGATACTTATGAATATAGTAAAAATTATTATAATGAAAAATATGATTTTGAGATATAAATTTATAAAAACTATGTTATAATAAAACACGGGTTTTTTATGGTGGTGGGAAAATATGACTTATTTACAACTGATGATCAAATGTTTAACCTTTTTCAAAAATCAAAAAGAAGAGTTTGATAGAGATAATTTTTACTTTTTTTGGCTAGGTAATCAAGATAAAGATATTGATTTATATTACAAATCTAAAGCAAAAAAAGCGCTTATGTATTTACTTTTGTCGGAAACAAAAAAAAGTGATAATACAAGCATCCCTTTACTAAAAGTATTAGAAAAAGATTTATCTTATTTTGATGTTAGTTTATGTAAAACAATAGAAACAGCAGAACAAAGTACGCTTACATCGATAGGTGAAGATCCTTATATGTTTGACCAAATGCGTTTATTAGAGCAAAATGAATTGACTGACGATGAACAAAAAGAAATTATTAATGAATTGTTTAATATATATAGAGAAAATGTGCCAGATAATTGGGAAATTCAACTATATGAATCAGCTATTCATACTGTTATGGAAATGGTTTCTCGAATTATACCAGAGTTATTTTTTACTGAAAAAGGATATAAATATATTGATAAAGAATATAAAATTGAAGATTCTGAATTAAGAGAAAGATGTTATAAGTATTTAAAAGAAAATATAAGATATTATAATTCTGAAAGAATATATAAGGTTGATGAAAATATTTATGGTGAACTATATGAGACAGAAGAAAATTTTGATGAGTATGAAGAATATGAAGTTGATGAAGATGAAATAAGAGGATATGTTGATATTTATGGAGAAGATATTGATAACTACGATATATTACATTATTCAATTACTCTATTAATTATTATACTAAGATTTATAAAAAATAAACAATATGATAAAATTGCAAAAATGATAGAATTGGATAAAACAATGACTAATTTTTATGACGGTTATAGATTCTATTATGATAAAACTTTAATCGAGGCATTGTATCAACCAAAAACAATGGGACAAGATTATCATAAAGAAATATCTATGTCAAAAAAAAGTGATGCTTATTTAGAATTTTTCTTATCAAATAATGATTTTACACAACAATATGATGTTCAACAACTTTCACTTATAATATCACATTGTTTTGATATATTTAATTCTGAGCCAATTAATAAAATGATTAAAAATATTTATATGATAAATAATGTTTTTTTTACTACTGATTTGGATAATCAAGAAGAAAAAATAAAAAAACTTGTTAGAATCAAAAAAAATAACAATGAGTAATTTTTGACAATATTAGTAATTTATTCTATCATTACAAAGTAGAGCAGATAGAGATAGTTGGGGATTGCCTGGTGGTTGTCGTCAAGAATTAGGAGAAAGGTTTCAAGATACAGTTATTAAGGAAGTTAAAGAAGAAACAAATTTAGATGTGAAGGAAGAAGATTTAGAATTAATTGATATAGTTTCTGGAACTAGTAGAAGGAATGATTATCCAAATGGTGATGTGGTTATAAACAATATAGTACTTTATTGTATTAGAAATTATTCTGGAGAATTGAAATGGAATTTAGAATCTAAAGAAATGAAATTTTTTGATTTAGGTAATTTACCTGAAAACCAAAATGATCCTGATTTGATAGAAACGTATAAGAATTTTATAAAAAAATGTAAGAGATAAATATAGAAATATTTCTGTTGATTTATATTCAAAAAAGTAATTATTAGTGATGAAAACTTTAATGAATTAAAAGATATTTAGCTATTTAGTAAAGAAAAAGATAATTATAATTTATAAATTTAATGATTTTTAAGAAAAATAGTAAAATATAGTATAATGTTTTGTAGGATGAGAATTATGAAAAACATTGAAAACAAGGATTTAGTGCTAAACTTAGAAAAATATTTTAATTATGGTGATAGGTATTTTGTAACATTTAATTATGACTCTTTGGAACAGCAAAGAAAAATGTACGAATTATTTGTAAAAGGTTTACTTAATAGTTATGGTTCACATTCCACAAGAGCTAGTGCTGGTAAAGATTATATAATGCCTTATTTTGTAGATGAGTTTGAATGAATGACACCAAGAGATACTGGAAAAATTAGTGGAACAAGTATGCCTGAAGATTTGTTGCCAGAATTTATTAGAAGATTTGTAGAAGTAGATAATGCTGTTGTAAATATTGGTGAGCAAAAGATGAGCGAAAAATTTGATTACGATCAATTTGGTGAAATGATTCAATCAATTGGGCAAAATAAACATAGATAATTTAGAAATGGTATTTCCATTTCTTTTTATATATACTAAACTTTGTTAATTTAGAAAACATACTTGCAAATTGACATAATTAATTAGTGAGTGTAAAAGAATTTTTTTCTTCTATATTTTAAGCAAGAAACATTAAAAGTAATAAAAATTTAAAAATATATGATATAATAATTTACGATGGAGGGTTCTGTATGAGTTTAAAAGAAGAATTAAAGAAATTAAGAAAAAAATTATCGAGCTATCAAATAACACAAGCACAAGCTGGTTGTGGAACTATTGATCAAAAATCTTGTGATGTTGTAGAAAAAGAAAGTAAAATATTGGAAAGGGTTTCTGAATTTGGTAAAGAATATCTTTTGCCATCAACTGAAACAATTGGCAATCATTTTGATAAGATTAAAAATATTAATTTAGATGCTGAAGTAGATAATTTTATTGATTGGTATTTTAAAAATATGATTAAAGGACGTTATACTGATATTGGAGAATTACATCAGCTAAATGGTATGAGAAATCTCATTGAAAAAATGGCTGTTTGGTATGAACTTAGATATCCTGATTATGAAATTAATAGATTAATGCCTTGCTCTGGTCAGGAATCGATAGAAGTAAACGATGTAATGTTTAATAGTAATAAATATATAAATGATTTATTTGATGAAACATCTGATGTAAGAGAATTGGATTGGAGTGAATTCTATAATGCTAGGGCATTTATAAAATCTTTGCCATGGGATGAGAGAAGTTTATTTGAAAATTCAAGATATAGTGATTTGGTATATATTGATTCATATTACAGAGGTGCGCATTTACATTTAACATCAAAAGGTTTTGTTGAATTAGCTGAAGAAGTTGGAAGTTATACAAATTTTAAAATTAAAGATGATGAATTACGAGGTATGCATATTAAAGATGCCGTAAATCTATTAAAAGAAAAAGGGGTTTTATTACCAAGTGGTAATGAACTAGAAGAAACTATAAAAGATGTTGAAAAATGGGATTATCAAAAAGAAGAAATGCTTAATTGTGTCATGTATAGGATAATTGAAAGAGGTGGAAATAGAATAGGTCCTCGTAGGGCATTTCTCTTTGCTAAAGAATTTGGAAGAAATATTGATATTCCTATGATGTATGGTGTTGATTATTCAGATCCAGGACTAAGAAGCTTTGTTATTGAATATATTAAAGCCGGAGGTTCTAAAGATTTGTTATGTTATATAGGATATTTTTCTAGAGCAAGTCAAAGTGAAAAAATGGATACAGTTTCAGTTGCTGAAATACTTAGAACTTGTCATAATGACTGTGTGACTAAATATACTCCAGAAGAAACAGCATTACATCAAAGAATGGTAAATGTTTTAGCTTGCCAATGTGACAAAGGTGAAGTAAAACAACTAAAATTACAAAGAAGATTATAAAAAAAGTAAAATAAATTCAAAAATTAGTGATTAGAATGGCTGATATGCTTGTAAGTGTTTCATTAATTGTAGAATTTGCTTAAATGGTTTTAACAATCATATCTATGAAGTTTACTTTAAATTTAAAAAATAGTTAAAAAAATTATAAAATATGATGAATGAAATTTTTAATCAAATTACTTTGTAATTATTATTAAAATTAATGAAACAATCAGAAAATTTAGATTTTTATTTTATATTATAGTATGTTAATGATTGATATTAATTAAGAAGTTGTTATACTTTTTTTCTTTGTAATAAGTGTTTAATATAAAGCTTAGATTTATAAAAATTTTAAAGTAATAAATTACTAACAGAAATGTTAGTTTTTTTGTTATTTAAGAAAGTTAGAGTACATAATAGAAACTAAGTAATTAAAGATAGGTGATGAATTAAAAAGAAATGTACAATGATTGTTAAATGTTTGATAAATAAGATAATATTATAATGAAAATATAAAAGATGATAGAGATATTTATATATAAAAAAATCGAGTAAATTATAAAGACTCAATTTTAAAGAATACAATTTTATTATATGCTATTGGTATAATAAGTATCTTATGAATACTTTGACGATTATGTGGTTTTAGTATTTTTTTATTTTTTTCTTAATACTAGTTTTTTTTTGTTGTTGGTTTAAACTTTCAGTATAAGTTTTATTTATCTCTTCATTAATTTGTTGTTCTATAATATTTGTTTGTTCTATAAGTGAAACTGGTTCATTCATAGATATAGATGGAGAGGTAATAGCTAAATTTTTTTCTTTTATATCTAATAATTTTTTTTCGTAGTTATCTTTTGCTTTTTTTGATATTGCAATTTCACTAGTAGTTTTATTAAGTTTTTTTTTATATATTGTTTTTGTTATACCATAATAAATTGAAGCTATACCACAAATCGCTGTTCCATAAACTAGCCCTCTAGTACCATTAAATATAGCATAAGTAAGGAAATCGCTTGGAGAAGTTACTCCACCATAAATAAACATTCCACTTGAAATCAGCAATAGTAAAATTGGTTGTAATTTCAACATCTGCTTGGTCCAAAATATGATATATTTTTGGTAATGTAAATCTTTTTTCAATTTTTCTAATTTATTATCAATGATTTCAATTTTATTTTCTGTAAGTAAAATTTCTTGCGGATTATTATTATATTCTCTTTTCGAAATATGACCACTTTCATCGGTTACTGCAATATTATTATCAGATAAAATTATAAATTCTTTATTCATACTAAGTATCCTCATTGTTTGTATTAAATATTTTAACATAAAATTCTTCCTTTTTATATTTTTTTATCCATCTTATTAAAAAATGTATATTGGGTGCAAAAATTAACTTTTATGGAAATTTCCAAACGTGTCTAATTTAGAAATTAGATTGATTGGAAACTTGAAGTTTTTATTTGAAAGTAATAAATTACTAACAAAAATGCGAGGTTTTTGTTATTTAAAAAAATATAAATATTGATTGGTATATGTATATTTAATAATGGAATTTTATATAAATAAAATTATGTTGTTTTTGTAAATAGTTAGTAGTTATTATTAGCTATTCCTAAATTGAAGTTTAACTGCACTAGGCGGTGCAGTTTTTTATATAATAAAAAGAGACATATCTAGATGATGTGGCTCTTATATAATTATGAAAAGTTAATTTATCAAAATATAATTTAAATTAATGTTTAATTTTAGTTAATCTTTTTTTATTGAATTATTTTTTTAAAGTTCGAGGGTAGTTTCTTTTGGCATTATGCTTTAAGAATTCAGCATCTTTTTTGATTTCTGTTACAATTCTTTCTTTTGTCCAAATATTTTCTTCATTTAAATTGATGGTACCAGAAAAGTATAAATTTTTAATTGGGATTTCAAAACTTGATAATGTTACTATAATAAATTTTTTCATTTCTTCTGCATCTTTTTCTCTAACATTGAAATCAAATCCTAAATATTCAGGTCCACCACAACGAATATCGACAGGATCATTAGTAACGCAATCAACACTTATTCGTGTACATTTTACTAGGTTACTATTCATAAAATTAAAACCTCCTTTTTGGCCTTTATTTTAACATATTTTTTTAATTTGCAATAATTTTATTTATATGGTAGGTTATCACAGACATAGGAATATGTAGAATTATTTATTTTTAATATTTCTTCTTTTTTTTGTATTGTCCAAATATAAATTGGATATTTAGTTAGATATTTTTGAAGATGTTTTCTTTTTATAATGTTTTTTGATATTGATAAAAAGTCTGGTTTACAATAGTTGATATTTAAAGTGGATATTTTTAATATTTTAAATAATTTTTTATCTGTTTTGTTACTTATTAAAAGACCTATTTTATATTTTGATTTTTTCTTTTTTAATAGTTTAATAATTTTTGTATTAAATGTTTGAATTATAACATTTCCTTGATAACTAGAAAGTTGTTTTAATAAGACTTTTATTAATTTTTGTTCATTGTGATGTGCTTTTATTTCAATTATTATTGGAACTTTTTTGTTTATTAGTTTTAGTGCTTCTTCTAAAGTTGGTAATTGTTCATTTGTATTTAAAATATTTAATTTTTTTAATTCTTCAACAGTCATTTTTTTAATATTTAAATTGCTATTTGTTAAGCGTTTTAGATTATAATCATGAAATATAATTAAATTATTATCTTTAGTTAGATGAATATCAAATTCAATTGGTAATTTATTTTTTATAGCTTGTTTAAAAGCCTTTAGAGAATTTTCTGGAATTATTATATTATCATATATACCTCTATGGGCGATTAAGTTTTTTTGATATTTTTCTAACATATTACACCTCTTTTTATTTATTATACTATTATTTTATTATGAGTAGAATATTTAGACTTTTAATTTTTTTTATTTATGATATAATATTTAATAATTTTTGGGGGGATTGTGATGGGAGTAAATGTTGTTCATTATGTAGAAAAATTTTATAATGCTCATAGTTCTAATGTAAATTATAATTACAAAATTTGTATGGTTGATAGTAGAGATCCGCTTAATATTGAAGAAGAGAAAGATTTGGTTGGATTTAGATTTTTTGATGTTTTTAATGATTGTGCTTCAGCAAATTTGGAAGAGTTATTTGTAAATTATAGTGGGATGTATTATTTTGGTGAACGAGTAACTTATAAAAAGATAAGATGTTGTTTTGATGATGATTTTGTTAGAAGTTTGCAATTTGATTATTTGTATAGTCATGATCTTGAAGAAGCAATTTTTTGCGATAAATCTGGTAAAATTATTTCAGATATTGGTAGTGATGATATAACGATAGAGGAAGAAAAGGCTAGAAGATGTGAGGAGTGTAGTGATAATATTTTTATTAATCAAAGTCAGTTTTTATCTGGAATATGTAATGTGATAGAAGAGAAAGGTAATTATGCATTTGTTGTTGCTTCTGAGAGTATGTTTCCGATTTCAGATGTTATAACTGGAACAGAAGTTGATAATTTGAAAGGTGTTATTAGAAATTATGATTTGTATGTTAATAATTATTTTATAGGACGTACATTTGGAATTATTAATAGTAAACATCTTGGAGCAATTGAAAAAGACTCTTATGTTAGATTGAGTGATGCTTTATCATTTGTTAGAACATTATATGGAGAGTTTTCTTATTTAGAGGTAAAAGTCGAATCTTTGATGAGCATTTTATGGGATAATCAAAATGTTGATTTATGTGATGTATTAATTGGAAAGAGTAAAACTATAGAAAAAAGTAAATGTTTATTAGCGTATTTTAAGTGATAAATTGTGTATTTATTACTTTTTTTGTGATAAAATGTTCTTGTAATGTAGTATGTGGGTATATAAATTTATTAGGAAAGGTTAGGCTTAGGGTATGGCTTTTATTGAATTTAAAAATGTTGGTAAGGAATATATTGGTGAAATTAAAGTTAGGGCTGTTAGTGATTGTTCTTTTGAAATAGAAAAAGGTGAATTTGTAGTTATTCTTGGACAAAGTGGGGCAGGAAAGACAACAATTTTAAATATGCTTGGTGGGATGGACTGTCCTACTGAGGGAGAAATTATAGTAGATAATGTGGCGATTAATGAATTTAATAATAAAAAATTAACTGAATATCGTAGACATGATATTGGCTTTGTTTTTCAATTTTATAACTTGATTCCTAATTTAACAGCTTTAGAAAATGTAGAACTTGCTTGTCAGTTATGTAAAGATGCATTTGAACCAGAAAAGATTTTATCTTTGGTTAATCTTCATGATAGAATGAAAAATTTCCCTTCGCAATTATCTGGAGGAGAACAACAGAGGGTTGCTATTGCGAGGGCAATTGCTAAAAATCCAAAAATATTGTTGTGTGATGAGCCTACTGGAGCACTTGATTCTGATACAGGACAAAAGATTATTGATTTATTATTAAAAAATTGTAAAAAAATGCATATGACAACAGTTTTAATTACTCATAATTCTGTTATTGCAGATGTTGCAGATAAAGTTATAACTATTAAAAATGGAACAGTTGAAAATATCAAGATTAACACTAATCCTAAAAAGGTTGAAGAGATTGAGTGGTGATAAGATGCTTTTAAAAAATTCTTTGAAAAAAATAAAAAAATCTTTTGGACGATATTTATCACTTTTGACAATAATTTTTATTGGTGTTTTCTTTTATTCTGGTATTGTTGAAAGTGTTCCTAATATAAAAAATGTTCAATCTAATTATTATGACGATACTAATTTAATGGATATAAAACTTATTAGTACACTGGGTTTTAATGATGCTGATATTGATAGTATTTTAAAAGTTGATGGTGTTTTAAATGTTGTTGGTTCTTATTCTAAAGATGTGTTAGTTAATAATGATGTAGTTAGGGTTCATGCAATTGAAGAAAATATTAATAAGTCTTATTTAATTGATGGAAGAATGCCTGATAATAATTATGAATGTTTAGCTGATGCTGATTTTTATGATATTGGTGATATTATTGAAATTGATAGTAGATATACTGATAATTTTGAAAGTTCATCGTATAAAGTAGTTGGAACAATTTATTCTCCAATATATACTAGTGATGATTATGGTAGTAGTGATATTGGTAATGGTAAATTACATTCTTATATTTATATACCTAAAGATAGTTTTAAAATTGATTATTATACTGAAGCTTTTGTTAATATAAAAAAAGATAGTGATGATTTACCGTATTCTGATTCTTACAATAAAAAAGTTGATAATGTTATAGATAAAATTGAAGGTATTAAACAGTCTTGCCTTGATGAGAGAATTATGGAAATTGTTCATAATAGTTATGGAATGGTAAGTAAGGAAAGTTTTAGCGAGGCTGATTGGTTTTTTTTAACAAGGGATGATGTAGTTTCTTCTTATGCAATTTTAGAGGATCAGTATGGTCAAGTAACAGTTATTGCTAATGTTATTCCAATATTTTTTATTTTAATAGTTATATTGATGACAACTAATACTATGGCTAGAATGATTATTGAAGAACGTGGTGAAATGGGAACTTTTATTTCACTAGGATATTCTAAATTTAAGATTGTTAGTAATTATTTAATGTATGTATTGAGTGCTACATTGATTGGTTCAATTTTGGGATTTTTTACAGGGACGATTTTTTTACCGCGTCTTGTATATAATTGTTTTCCAATAAATTTCCCACCAATTACATATAATTTTAGGATGCATTTATTTTTAATTTGTGTTGTAGTATCTTGCTTAGTTATGAGTGGTGTTACAATAGTTTTATGTTTAAAGGAATTGCAGCAAAAACCAGCATATTTACTTAGACCTGTTGCACCTAAAAAGGGTAAAACAATATTTTTAGAAAGTTTTAATTTTATTTGGAAGAGGTTATCTTTTTCATCTAAGATTACATTTAGAAATATTTTTCGTTATAAGCAAAGAGCTCTTATGACATTGGTTGGAACCGCTGGATGTACTTTTTTAATAATGATTGGCTTTGGATTACGAGATAGTATTAATACTGTTGGAACAGTGCAGTATAGTGAGTTATTTAGATATGATAATTTAATTGTTTTAAATAATAATGTTAAATCTATTACTGATTTAAAAGATTGTTTTGATGGTTTAGTAACTGATGAATTATTACTTAATCAATCATCAGTTAAGGCTGTTGATGATGATAATAGTTTAGATGTGTATATGTTGACTCCTGAGACAACGGGTAGTTTATTTAAGGATTATTTTCAATTAAGAGATAGTGATAATTTAAATGAGATATCATTGATGGATGATGGGGTTATTATTACACCAAAATTGCAAGAGAGATTTAATGTTAACGTTGGAGATTATTTAACAGTTGAATCATTGGATAAGAAAAAATATAAATTAAAAGTTAGTGCAGTTGCAGAAAATTATGTGTCTAATTATATTTATATGAGTAAGGATTTGTATGGAAGGACGTTTGGAGAAGATATTTCATATAATGTAGTAGTGTCTAAAAACATTACTAATAAGGATAAAATAGCAACAGAGTTATTAAAAGATTCACAAATTTTAACAGTTAATTTTTCTGATGATTTATTAGAAACTGCTGATAATATGGTAAAGGGTTTAAATGAAATAGTTATTTTATTGGTTATTATCTCTTCATTATTATCGTTTACCGTTTTATATAACTTAACTAGTATAAATATAAGTGAACGAACTAGGGAAATAGCGACTTTAAAAGTTTTAGGTTTTAGAGAGCTTGAATCTAATGCGTATATTTATCGTGAAACATTAATAACTGTTATTATTGGGATAGGTGTAGGTTTATTAATTACGCCTCCATTACATAGTGTGGTAATGTCTTTATTAGAAGTTGATGTTATGACTTTTTTTAAAAAAATTAATCTACAAAGTTATTTTTTAGGAGGAATTTTAAATTTTGTTTTTGCACTTATTATGCAAGTTATTACTTTTTTTAAATTAAAAAAGATTAATATGATTGAGTCTTTAAAATCAGTTGAATAAATATTATAAGTTATTAAAGTATTTATTTTAATGTGATATATAATTTTAATAAGTATTACGGTTAGTTTATATGATAAATTTATATTGATAGGTGATTTTAAATGAATAAGAAAAAAAGAAAAATATATATTGTTTTAACGTATACTGGAACTGTTCTTTCTATGTTAATTAAAGGTTATACAAAAGCTGAATATAGTCATGTTTCGATTGCTTTAGATGAGAATTTAGAAGAGATGTATAGTTTTGGAAGACTTAATCCTTATAATCCATTTATTGGTGGATTTGTACATGAAGGAATTAATGTCGGAACTTTTAAAAGATTTAAAAAAACGAAGGCGCTTATTTATTCGCTTGAACTTGATGAGAGAAGATATAAGAAGTTAAAACGTTTGATTAAGAAAATGGCCAGAAAAAAGCAAATATACAAATTTAATATGATTGGTTTAGTGGCGTGTGGTTTTAATAAAAGAATTAGAAGAAAAAATTATTTTTACTGTGCTGAATTTGTTAAATATTTATTAGATCAGGTTCATATAGATTCTAATCTTCCGGAAATAATTAAGCCTATGGATTTTAAAAATATGAGTGATTTAGAAATTGAATATAATGGTATATTAAGAAACTATAGAATAACGAATAGTTAATGGTGGTGGAGGTGTTTTTTTGAAAAAAACATTCGAACTTTTATTTTGTTTTATATGTATACATTTATGTATAGGGGCTTTATGGATAGGATATTATTTTGGTAAAGTTAATGGTGATGAAATGATATTTCATTTATTAGTTCCTTTATCTGGTGTAAATAATGATACATTTATAAGTTATTTTTTGTTAGGTATTTTGCCTTCAATAATTATTTCAGTTTTATTTTATATTTTAATTAATAAGCTTTTTTTAAAAAAAAGAAAGATATTATTATTTTTATTGTTTATTATTTCTTTTTGCTTTTTTATTTTTAAATTAGATATTAATTCATATTTAGTAGATCAAGCTATTCAATCTAATTTTATTGAAGAAAATTATGTTAATCCTGCTTTAATAGAAATTGTTGCTCCTAATAAGAAAAGAAACTTAATATTTATATTTTTGGAATCATTTGAGAGTAGTTATTCTTCTGTTAAAAATGGTGGTATTATGAAGAAAAATTTGATTCCTAAGTTAACTAAAGTTGCTAAAGAAAATATTAGTTTTTCAAATGGAGAAAAATTAGGTGGAGCACTTTATATGACTGGTAGTTCTTGGACAGTTGCTTCTATGGTTGCACATACAAGTGGACTTCCTTTAAAAATAAATTTTAGTTCAAATGGTATTATAGATTTTAATAATTTTATGCCTAATGTTATTACCTTGGGTGATATATTGAAAGATAATGGTTATGATAATTATTTGATTGCTGGATCAGATACAAATTATGGTTCAAGAAAAAATTATTTTGAGCAACATGGTGATTATAAAATTTATGATGTTAATAATGCTTTGGCTGATGGTGAAATTTCAGAAAAAATTTGGTGGGGATTTGATGATAATAAATTATTTGAACTTGCTAGGAAGCAATTATTAGAAATAGCAAAAAAAGATAGGCCATTTAATTATACTATGCTTACTGTTGATACACATTTTGAAGATGGATATTTGAGTAATGATTGTGATTTGAAATTTAATGATCAATATTCTAATGTTATATATTGTTCTGATAAAAAAATATATGAATTTTTAGAATGGTTACAAAAACAAGATTTTTATGATGATACAACTGTTGTTTTAGTTGGTGATCATAAGACTATGGATACTGATTTTTTTGATAATATAAGTAGTAATTATATTAGGACTAATTATAATGTTTTTATTAATTCAGCTGTTGATACAGATAATCTATATAACCGGAAGTTTACTTCTTATGATTTATTTCCGACAACTTTAGCAAGTATTGGATTTTCTTTAGAAGGTAATAGATTGGGGCTTGGTAGTAATTTATTTTCTGCTGAAGAAACTATTATCGAAAAGTATGGCTATGATTATGTTTTTAGAGAATTAAAAAGAAGATCAACTTTTTATAATAATAATTTTTTAGATTATAAATAAAATAGTTTTCAATATATTAATTTATGAATATTATTTTTTTAATTAAGTATAATTAGAGTAAAGAACTATTTTGTTTATTGTAATTTTATTATAGTCGTGATATTATTGATGTGGTACAAGGGAGTAGTTTACACTTAAATTAGTGTTTATATGGCGTCAATCGATATTTATATCCGCTATATAAGAATACTTTTAGTATTTTAACGAGACTTGAGAACAATAGTTCTTAAGTTTTTTTTGGGAGGAGAATTATATTTATGATTAGTATTTTTTTAATTATTATAGGTCTTGTTTTATTGATTAAGTGTGCTGATATATTTGTTGATGGTTGCTCTAATGTTGCTAAGGCTTTTGGGATTCCAACTTTAATTATTGGTCTTACGATTGTGGCTTTTGGTACTAGTGCACCGGAAGCTGCTGTTAGTATTACAGCATCAATTAAGGGAATGAATGATATTTCACTTGGCAATGTAGTTGGATCTAATTTGTGTAATTTGTTATTGGTTCTTGGAATAAGTAGTTTAGGTGGCTGCTTAACGGCAAGAAGAAAGATTATTACACGTGATTTTGTTTATGCAATATTTTCTAGTATAGTTATGGTCATTTTGAGTTTTAGTTATTTTATTGGCGGTGGAAAGAGCGGTGTAATTGATAGAACTGATGGATTAATTTTACTATGTTTTTTAGGAATTTATTTGTATGCACTACTTGGAGATGCTATAAGATCTGTTAAAGTAAAAGAGGAAAAAACTGAATTTAATTTAAAAGATTTTTTCAACATTATTATTGGTATTGTAGGAATTATACTTGGAGGACAATTAGTTGTTAATAGTGCGACAAATATTGCAGAGATGCTAAAAGTAAGTCAAAATGTTATTGCATTAACTATTGTAGCTATTGGAACAAGTTTGCCAGAACTTGTAACTAGTGCTGTAGCTGCACGAAAGGGTGAGTCTGATATTGCAATTGGTAATGTAGTAGGATCTAATATATTCAATATCTTTTTTATTTTAGGAATTTCAAGTGTAATAAGTCCAATTAGTTATGGTTTTAATTCTTTTGTAGATATTGTTATTATGTTATTTGCTAGTATTATGGTTTATTTTTTAACATTAAAGAATTTTAGAATTGGTAATAAAAAGGGTTTAATTTTACTTGGAACTTATGCTATTTATATGATATATATTTTAATAAGATAAATAATGGTCTTAATTATAAAATTGTTTTATAGTTAAGACTTTTTTATTTTGATTTTATTATGATTTTTGTTGTGATAATAGTTTTTGTTGCTTTTTTTGATAAAATGTGTTATAATTATACGGCAATGAAAAAGGGGGATTTATATGTTTGATTATGATAGACTTGTTACGGATAAAATAGGTACTTTTATTAAGGGACGTTTGTTGCAAAATAAAGAAATTGTTGAAAAAAATGGTGAATTTATTAGTTGTGATGAGGCATATAGAAGCTTGGAAGAGTTAAGAGAGGCTAGTAATTTTTGTAGTGGTGTTGAATATACTGCAGAATATAATGATTTAGCAGAAAAATGTGCTGGACGTGTTAATTTTACTAGTCAAGAAATTGATGAAATTGTTGAACTAATTCAGAAATCTATTCAAATGTATGGTGTTGAAAAATGTACAACTTATTGGGATATTATATCTTTTTCTGTAAAAAGCTTAGATAAATTAATTTATAATGAAAATAGTGCTTACATTGGTGAGCTTGATCATGATAAACTTTTGAAGTATCGTGATTGTTTAAAATTAGATTATATGCCACTTTTTTATAAGACTTTTGCTTGTATAATAGCTTGTAATTATCCTAATTGTTTGCTTAGAATAACAAATGTTGATAATGAAACAATATATAGCGTTGATGGTGATGGGCAAGTTGTTGTTGATGATTTGGTAAGTGATGTAATTTTTGATAATGAAAATTTAAATATTTTTAAGAATGAAGATAATGATGAAGCAGTTAAAATCGCTGTTGATTGGTGGAGTCAAGCAATAACAGATCCATCTTTTGTATTAAGATTTGATCCAAATGCAAGTTATATAAGTTCTATTTTAGCATTGTTTAATAGTATGCATAGAGTTGTTCCTTCAGAAGAAGCCGTTAGAGTTTTTAAGGAAAGTTTAGGAAATGAGATAAAGAATGCTTTGATTGCTGATGGTCATTATACGATTAGCACAAATTATAATTTTGATCCAGTATTAAGGGATGCTTTAAATAAGGCTAATTTCTGTGATGTTGATTATTCATGGAAAACACGAATGGATATTAGTCCTGATGAAGTTTCTGTTACTTTAGGATCTGGTAGTAAGCAAGTTATATTTGATTCTAAAGATAAGACTGCTTTTTCTGGTGTACAAAAGGTTAAAATATAAATTATTAAATAGTAAGAAATTACTATTTTTTTTTATATTATTTATATCTATTTAAATTAAGGTATGGTGTTTTTTTATTGTATGATATAATATATAAAGTGAAGAGGAGTGATTCTTTTGAATATTGAAAGAGAAGAAAGAGAAATTAATCAAACAAAGATTATTGATCAAATAAGATGTTTAGGTATTGATATGATTGATGAAGCAGGAAGTGGTCATCCAGGGATTGTATTAGGAGCTGCGCCAATTTTATATACTTTATATGCACATCATTTGAGATTTGATCCAAGTAATCCTAATTATTTTAATCGTGATAGGTTTGTACTTTCTGCTGGTCATGGTTCAGCTTTATTATATTCTATTTTATATTTGGCTGGTTTTGATCTTCAGCTAGATGATTTAAAAAAATTTAGACAGATAGATTCTAAAACACCGGGTCATCCTGAGTATGGGGTTACACCAGGAGTGGATGCTACTACTGGACCATTAGGACAAGGCATTGCAATGGGAGTAGGAATGGCAATGGCTGAAGCTAACCTTAGAACGCGTTATAATAAAGATGATAATAATTTGATAGATTATAATACGTATGTTCTTTGTGGTGATGGCGATTTGATGGAAGGGGTTAGTTATGAAGCTGCATCTTTAGCTGGAACTTTAAAGTTAAATAAACTTATTGTTTTATATGATTCTAATGGCATTAGTTTGGATGGTAAAACATCTTTGACCTTTAATGAAAATGTATCAATGCGATTTATTTCACTTGGTTGGAATGTTATTACTGTTAGTGATGGTGATGATTATGAGTCAATTAATAAGGCTATAGAAGAAGCTAGAAATAGTGTTGATAGACCAACTTTGATTGAAATAAATACTGTTATTGGGAAACATTCTATGCTAGAAGGAACTAATGCTGTTCATGGTGGTCCATTATCAAAGGAAGATATATCAGCGCTTAAGATAAAGCTTGGAGTGAGGGATATTCCATTTACTGTTTCACAAAATATAGTAGATGATTTTAAATATCTTATTGATAAAAGATGCAATATGTTAAGTGCGGAATTTGAAAAAAAACTAGCAAAATTAGATGATAAAGCTCGTCTTGAGTTAGAATATTTGATGAATAATTGTGATAAAAGTATTCCTATTTCAGAATTTATTTATGTTCCGCCAGTTGATAAAATAGAGTCTCCTCGTGACACATCATCAAAAATTCTTAATTCGGTTGTTAAAGATAATCCTAATATTATTGGGGGTAGTGCTGATTTATTTATCTCAAATAAAACTTATATAAATGATGGCGGTGACTATAGCTTTAGTAACTATTTGGGAAAAAATATTTATTTTGGTGTTAGAGAACATGCTATGGGAGCCATACTTAATGGTTTAGCTTTAAATGGATTTAGACCATATGGGTCAACATTTTTAAGTTTTAGTGATTATATGCGACCTTCAATTAGACTTGCTGCTATGATGGATTTGCCAGTTATTTATATTTTTACACATGATTCAATTAGTGTTGGTGAAGATGGACCAACGCATCAACCAGTTGAACAATTATTAAGTCTTAGAGCTATGCCTAATTTGGATGTATTTAGGCCAGCTGATGCTAACGAAGTTATTGGTAGTTATAAGGCTATTTTAGAGAAGAAGAATGGTCCTTCTGTTCTTGTTTTATCTAAAAATAATTTGCCTATTTTGGAGACAACACGTGTTAAAGATGTTGAAAGAGGCGGTTATGTAGTTTTTGATCCAGAAAGAAAAGCTAATGGAATTATTATTTCAACAGGTGAAGAAGTTCATTTAGCAATCGAAGTTGCTAAAAGAATGAGAGTAAAGGGAATAGATATTAGAGTAGTATCGATGCCTAATTTAAATAGATTTTTAAAACAAGATTTAGATTATATTGATGAGGTTTTACCTGTTGAAGTTAGAAAAATTGTTATTGAGGCTGGTTCTAAATTTGCTTGGAATAGCTTGATTTTTAATGACAAATATATTATTACATTAAATGATTTTGGAGCTAGTGGTAAAAAAGATGATGTTTATAAAAAATTTGGATTTGATGTTGATAGTTTGGAAGAGAAAATAGAAAATTTACTAAAATAGATTTTTATTCGACTAAAATAGACTTTTAAATTTATTACTATAATATTGGTGATAATATGAAAGTCTATTTTATTTTTGATATAAAAAAGGAATTTGTAAATTTATATTTAGATAATTCAACAATACTTTTTAATATACTTAGAAATATTTATTTTTTAGAAAGGGAAGAAGCTGAATTTGGATATAGTTTATTTAGACAAATTATTAATCCAATTGATAAGGCTATAATTGATCGAAAAATATTTTTGAAGTGTCATCAAGATATTCCTTATTCTAAAAGAAGCAATATTCATTATATTAATAATTTATATAAAGATGAAATTAGTCGTTTAATTGTTAAGAAAAGTTATATAAGATTAGAAATGGAACATAATAAGTCATCTTTTTTTGATATATTAAGAGAATTTTCTGATAATTATTTTGTTTGCGATTTTAAAAATTTTGATTATTTTTTTCTAGGCTATTGTGATTTGGATAAGATACGAGTTTATAATCAATATAATAAAGTGCTTGTCTAAATTTAATAAATCTTGTAAAATATGTATAGAGGAGATGAAAATTATGGGACATGATATATTAATGGTTGTTATTGGAATAATTATTGGTCTTGTGATTGGTTTTTTTGCTGCTAGATATTTTATGCAAAAGTATTTAAAGAAAAATCCTCCTATTAATGAAGAGATGATTAAAACTTTAATGATGCAGATGGGGAGAAAACCTAATCAAAAGCAAATAAATCAAATGATGAAGGCAATGGAAAAGTTTCAATAAAAAGTAGTTTTATCTACTTTTTATTTTTGTTATAATTTTGATAGTGGTGATTTTATGAAAAACTTTAAGGAAAAATTAGCATTAGTTCCAACTAAACCGGGTAGTTATCAAATGAAGAATAAAGATGGTGTTATTATTTATGTTGGTAAAGCTAAAAATTTAAAGAATAGATTAAAAAGTTATTTTACTGGAAAAGTGTTTGGTAAGACTAAAATGTTAGTTGAAGATATAGATGATTTTGAGTATATTGTTACATCTAGTGAATTAGAGTCATTAATACTTGAAATTACTTTAATTAAGAAATATAATCCTAAATATAATATTATGCTAACAGATGATAAAACATATCCTTATATTGAATTGACTAAAGAGAAATTTCCAAGGTTACGGGTAGTTAGAAATGTAAAACGTAAGAAGAATTTAAATTATTTATATGGTCCATATCCTAATGTAACAGCTGCAAGGAAAACAGTTAATATGTTAAATAGAATTTATCCATTGCGGAAGTGTGAACATTTAGGAAAAGAAGTTTGTTTGTATTATCATATTCACGAATGTTTAGGGTATTGTTCTAAAAATGTTGATATTTTACGTATAGAAGAAATGAGTAAAGAAATTGTATCTTTTTTAAAGGGAGATTGTAGCTTTATAAAAAAGAAGATAAATGAAGAGATGATTAATGCTAGTGAGAAGCTAAATTATGAAAAGGCATTAGAACTTAGAGATATGTTAAATGATATTGAAATTACTTTACGAAAGCAAAAAATTGATTTAAATGATAATTATAACTTTGATTTAGTTAATTATTATGTTGATAAGAATTATTTATCTATTCAATTGTTTTTCGTTAGGGGTGGCTTATTAGTAGGTAGAGATAAGCAAATTTTAAATAGTGATATTGATATATTTGAGCAAATAATAGAATATATATTACGTTTTTATGAAAAAAGTGGTATTCTTCCTAAAGAATTGTTGGTTCCTCTAGGTATTGATACTAATTTACTTAGTGATTATTTGAGGATAAGAGTTATTACACCACAGAGAGGAAAGCTTAAAAAATTACTTGATTTAGCGAGAGAAAATGCTAAAGAAGTATTAATTGAAGAAGAAGAGACTTTAAAAAAGAACGATGATTTAAGAATGGAAGCAATTGAGGAGTTAAAAACTTTACTTAAAATTGATAATGTTTCTAGAATGGAGGCTTTCGATAATTCACATTTATTTGGAACTTTTTATGTTGGGGGTATGGTTGTTTATGAAGATTTTTTACCACTTAAAGATGAGTATCGAAAATATAAAATATCAGTAGATGTAAAAGATGATTTAGGGGCAATGAAAGAGGTTTTATATAGGCGTTATTTTAAAGTCTTGATGGAAAATTTGAAGGTTCCTGATTTAATTGTAATGGATGGTGGACTTAATCAAGTTAATATTGCTAAGGATATAATTTCTTCACTGGGATTAAATATTAAGATAATTGGTTTGATTAAGGATAAAAAACATAAAACGACTGCTATAATAGATGAAAATGGATGTAAACTTGATGTAAAAAAAGATAGTAATTTATTTTTATTTTTTAGTAAAATTCAAGAGGAAGTACATAGATATGCTATTACTTATCATAGAAATATTAAAGCAAAAGGAGCGTTATCATCTTTACTTGATGTTGTTCCTGGTATTGGAGAAATTAGGAAAAAGGAGTTACTAAAAAGATTTGGATCTTTAAAAAAACTTAAAGAAGCATCTATTGCTGATTTAAGTGAAGTTGTATCATTAGATGTAGCAGAAAAGTTGTTTGTTTATTTAAAAGAAATATAGTATAATGTATAATATGGAGTGTGGTTTTATGGATACTAGAAGAAATAAGCGGGGGTTTACAATTGTTGAGATACTTGGAGCAATTGTTATATTGGGAGTATTAATGGGTGTTGCGATACCTTTAGTAACACGTTATATTTCAAAGGGGAAAAATCTATCTTATGAGACGATGGAAAATACTATATATTACTCGGCAAAAAATTACGTTATGGATGAAAATATTTATTTAGATAATTGTACTAAAGGTTTTTTTGATATTGAGCAAGGTCAAGATAATATATTATCTGATTTGCAATATGCAGAAAAATTTGTTGATCCTAATGATAAAAATAAAAAATGTATATATAATGTTTATGGATGTATGGAAAATGAAGCATCTGGAGCGGCACTTCCTACTTATAAATATAAAGTAGAGCTTAGATGTATTGATCATTTAAGTTGTAAGATTTATCGTGATGATGGCTCTGTAAGTGCATGTGATATGACTGATGATGGTTCAGGTGGAGGTAGTGATCAAACTGCTGGGCCTAAGTGTGGTACTTATAGTCCTAATAATACTACCTGGTCTAATATTCCTTCTGTTACAATAAACCTTAATTGTGAGGATGGAAATAGTATGGGATGTGAGATGAAAAATTACACTCAAACATTTACAGATGAAGGAAAAACTGGTTCTATTCAGATTAAAGATGTTCTTGGCAATAAGACTACTTGTAGTGTAAATACGTATATTGATCGAACTGCTCCTTCTAAACCAATTATTGAAAATGCTAATGATGGTAAGTGGGTTAATAGTGCATTTAGCATTAAAATAAAATCAGTTGATACGGTATCAGGAATTGAGTATTTTGAGTATCGTTATCCAAATTCTAGTCTTGAATCAGAAAGAAATTGGGTTAGATGGGCTAATTCTTCTAAGGGTGCTAATGATTCTTCGAATTTCACAACAACTAATTTTTCTAAAGAACGAAATGAGATTGTTGAAGTAAGAGCTTGTGATTACGCGGGAAATTGTTCGGAGGTTTCAGAGACACGAATAATGATTGATAAAACTGCTCCAAATACTCCAACATTAAGTAATCCTTATTTAAATAAGTGGCCATCAGTTAGTGATGTTAATAGTAATAAATATGTTATTACTGCTAATAGCTCTGATGCTGGTTCCGGTATTGCTAAATTTCAATATAGGTATCCTGGAAGTGCTGCTACATGGGTTGATTATGAAAATTCTGCAGTTAATACATTTGTAACTACACCATTTACAAAAGAGAGAAATGAAATAGTAGAAATACGTGCGTGTGATTATGTTGGGAATTGTTCAAGCCCTGCTGAAAGTAAGATTATGATTGATAAAAATATTCCATCAACGCCAGTTATTGTAAATAATTATGATAATAAATGGACAAATAATAATTATACAATTAGTGTATCTTCTAAAGATATGGGATCTGGTCTTGCAAGTATACAATATTCAACTAATAATGTTGACTGGGTAAATGTTGAAAATTCAGATGCCGATTCTAATGTTACTAAGACTGTTACTATTTCGATAACTGCTGAAGGTAATTATACTATTTATGTACGTTCTTGTGATAAGTCTGGTGTTTGTTCAAACTCAAGTTCTACTACAATAAAGCTTGATAAAACATTACCAGTAACTCCTATTTTGAAGAATGCTTATAATAATATTTGGGCTGGGGCTTCTTATGTTAATGCAAATAAATATGTAATAGAAGTTACATCTTCGGATAGTTTGTCGGGAATAGATTATTATCAATATCGTTATCCAAATAGCGAAAATATATGGCGTACTTATGCGAATTCGGCAACTAATTCTTTTACGACAACGCCGTTTATAAGTGAGAGAAATGAAATTGTGGAGATACGTGCTTGTGATAATGCTGGTAATTGTTCTATTGCTTCTCAAAATACTATTAAGATAGATAAGACAGTACCAACCATTTCAAGCTTGTATTTCGATCCTAGTGCTAGAAGAATAAATGCTAGTATTGCCGATAATCGTGGATTAAGTGGATATGCTGTTACAACAACTGCATCTAATCCAACAAATTATATATCAATTAATGCTGGTACTTCTTATAGCTTTACATACAATAGTATTTCTTCTTCTGGAGGTACGTATTATTTCTGGGCTAAAGATAGTGCTGGTAATGTTTCAAAGTCTTTATATATTACCGTACCTGCACTTGTGCCTTTTGGAGAATATTTATTAAGTAATGTGCCATCTGGGTTAAATACTTCTCAGGCATATGATGGAATGTATAGATTTAGAGGTGATTATGTCAATAATTATGTTACACTTGGTGGTAATAGATTATTTCGTGTAGTTGGAGTAGCTAGTCAAAATAATAGTACACTTGGAATAGAAAAAAATCAGGTTTTGCTTGTTTCTGCTGAGCAAGTTGGTGAGAGTGGCTGGGGTTATAATAATGATACAATGGCTAGCTGGGATAATAGCAAAGTTAGAGCCTATTTACAGGGATCTAGTGTTCTAGGAAATTCAAGTATTATTCCTACTAGTTGGGTAAGTAAGATAGATAATGTTAAGTCATATACTGGATATTATCTTTCTCCTTCACAGTATTCTTCTAAAAGTGCTATTTCTTTGATTGCTTCTAATGAAAAAACGTCTGTTTCGACTACTAGTTCTAAACTGTTTTTATTGAGAGTTTCTGACTGGTGTCTTGCTAATAATTTGTCAATGAATAGTTTTTGTGATATTTCTAGTTATATGTTTAATTGGATTACACCAGCTAGTTTTAGGAATGGTACAGGATTTGATTATTTTATGACAATGCTTATTAATAAGAAGAAAAATGACCCAGATTGGAATGACGGAGAAGATTGGCTTACGGTTATAGAAAGCAATTCTTATGGAGCCGGTATTAATAATTATATGCCTTCATCATTTGCAACTCATGAGGTTACTTATTCTGTTTTCCCGGCATTTTATTTACTTCCGTCTGTTAAATATATTTCTGGTTCTGGTACATTATCTAATCCATTTGTTATAGATTAGAAATTTGATTAATATATAAGGAGTTAGGTACTCATATGAAAGATAAAAAAAATATAAAAATATTTGCTATTATAATAATTGTTTTGGCAATGATATTAATAATATTTGGAATTATTTTTGCTATTTTCGGTGATAATTGGAATCAACGTATGATGCTTGATATTTTAAAAGAAACCGGCGTTGAGAATTATTTAGAAGAGGTTTTTCCGGGTGTTAAAATAGGTGAAAATTTGGCTGATGATATTAATACTGTAAATTTATTAAGTGGTAATGATATATCTCCTATAATTGTAAATTATTATGAAATTGAGTATAATGATAATAAATATGTAAAGTTTTCTGATTACGCTGATTTAATGAAGAGCAAATTTAACAAAACAGTTACCATAGACGATATAGATGGTATTGTTTCTCTTAATAAATTACAAGAAGTGAGTAAAGGTAGTTATATTACGTCTACTGAATATGTTGAAAAGTGTCAAAAAGAAAATATAGATAGTTGTTATTTTATGCACTCAATATTTATTAGTGAAAATGGAAAAGTTTCATTTGAAAATTTAAATAAAGTTGGAAATAGCATAAGAGGGGAAATAGTTAAAAAAGTTGAATATAATGATGTTAATTATGATTATTATGGAACTTTTGAGTTAAAGTTTACTAAAAATGGTTCTTCTTATGATATTAATAGTTTTGTTGTTGAGACTTTTCTTGATTAAATAAGCGCTCGTTTCTATAGTTAAGAAACGAGGCTTTTTTTGCTTTAAATTGACAATATATGTTTTTTCTTTGTATACTTAATTTGTTAAATGTGGTGGTGATTAAATGGCAAATATTAAAATTATGGATGAGAATTTAGCTAATAAAATAGCTGCTGGTGAAGTGGTTGAGAAGACTATGAATGTTGTTAAGGAATTGGTTGAAAACTCTATTGATGCTGGTAGTACAGAAATTTCTATTAAATTAATTGATTCTGGAGTAAAAGAAATAGAAGTATCTGATAATGGTATTGGAATGGATGAAGATGATGCTAAAATGGCTTTTTGTCGTCATGCGACATCTAAATTAAAAAATCTTGATGATTTATTTTATATCGAGTCTTTGGGTTTTAGAGGAGAAGCTTTACCTTCAATTGCTTCAGTTTCTAATGTTAAATTAAAAACTTCTGATGGAAATATTGGAACTATTGTAACAGTAAAAGGTGGAGAGGATATAAATGTAGAAAGGTCTGATTTACAAAAGGGAACGACTATTACTGTTTCTGATTTGTTTTATAATACGCCTGTTAGATTAAAATATTTGAAAAATTTATATGTGGAACTTGCTAATATTGTTGATTATGTTAATAAAATGGCTTTATCTTATCCTAATATTAAATTTTCATTAATTAATAATGATAAAAATTTATTACTTACAGATGGAAATGGTGATTTATTAAAAGTTATTTATCAGATATATGGAGCTGATATTACTAAGAAGATGGTTTCAATTAGTGGTGAGAATGATGATTATTATATAAGTGGTTTTATTTCATATCCTGAAATTACTAAAAGTAATCGTAATTCTATTACTACTTTAGTGAATGGTCGTGTTATTAAAAATAATGAATTAAATAAAATAATTATTGATTGTTATCATACTTATATTCCTAAAGATAAGTTTCCTATTATTGTACTTAATATTGATGTTGATCCAATTTTAATAGATATTAATATTCATCCTACAAAAATGGATATAAAGTTTTCAAAAATGGAATCTTTAAGGGAATTGGTGGAGTCTTTAATTGTCAAAAAGTTAAAAGAGTTAGTTTTAATACCTAATATTGCGGTTAGAGATGTTTCTAATATTTCGGAAGTTAAAAATCAAATTAGGGATAATTATGATAAAAAGCCTATTGATTATAAGGAAATAGAAGAGATTGCTTTTGATTTTTCTGTTAATGATGATAATTGCCAGTATAATAATAATGATGATGATAGTACAGCTTTAGAAAATAGTGAGGTTATATATCGAATTAAGGAAATGATTCCAAGAGGAATTGTGTATTCTACTTATATTATTGCTGAAAATGAAGATGGAATGTTTATAATTGATCAACATGCTGCAGCAGAGAGAATTAATTATGAGAAGGTTCTTAATTCGCTTAAGAATAATGTTATTGTTATTGATTTACTTGTACCAATAAAAGTTGAATTAGCAATGCATGAGTATTTAATTGTTAAAAACAATTTTGCTATTTTAGAAGAATATGGCTTTATTTGTGAAGAATTTGGAATAAACACTATTTTAATAAGGAGTCATCCTAATTGGATTATGAGTGATATAGCAGAGGAGTGTATACGTAAGGTAATAGATATTATTGCAACTAAAGAAGCTTTTGATTTTGATTTGTTTGTATGGAGAATGGCAGCAACAATGGCTTGTAGAATGTCTATAAAAGCTAATGATTATATTTCTTATGATGATCAACTTTGGTTATTAAATGAACTTAGAAAGTGTGAAAATCCGTTTACTTGCCCACATGGTAGACCGACAATTATTACTTATACAAAATATGATTTAGAGAAATTATTTAAGAGGAGCATTGACTAGCTTTTCTTTTATTTGTTATACTTTAATAAATTTTGGAGTGATATTATGGATGAAATTATTGTGATAGTTGGTCCTACTGGTGTTGGTAAAACTAAACTTAGTATTGAGCTTGCAAAAAAATTGGATGCAGAGATAATTAATGGTGATTCAGTAGCTATATATAGAAATCTTGATATTGGGAGTGCTAAACCGAGTATTGAAGAAAGAGAAGGTGTTTTACATCATTTAATTGATATAAGAGATGTTTTTGAAGACTATTCTGTTTATGATTATCAAATGGATGTTAGAAAATTAATAGACGAAATACGTGCTCGTGGGAAAAGAATAATTATAGTAGGTGGTACGGGATTATATATAAAAGCTGCTTTATATAATTATAAGTTTTCTAAGCAGTCTGATATAAAATTATATGAAGAATTAAGTAATCAAGAAATTTATGATAAAATTTGTAAATATGATTGTGTTGTTAATGCTCATGTTAATAATAGACAAAGATTAGTAAGATTACTTAATAAACTTGAAAATAATGAGGAAATTTCAAATTGTAAAGACGAATTATTGTATAAAGTAAGAGTAATTGGATTAACTACTGATAGAAATTATTTGTATGAGCGTATTAATAAAAGGGTAGATATGATGATTGAAAATGGTCTTTTAAATGAAATTGAATCATTAAAACAATATTATGATAAATCTCGTATTTTAAATAGTGCTATTGGTTATAAAGAATTTGCAGATTATTTTAAAGGAAAAATATCTTTGAAAGAAGTTGTTGAGCAAATAAAGAAAGATTCTAGACATTATGCTAAAAGACAATATACTTTTTTTAAACATCAGTTTGATGTTTCTTGGTATAATGTAAATTTTAATAATTTTGATTTAACTATTAATGAAGTTTATGATTATTTAAAATAAATTTTAAGATATATTTTTTTCTAAAATTTATGATATAAAAAATCTACATTTTTGTTTAATGTAGATTTTTTTAGTTATTAGTTATTAAATATTATTTTGTATTTTTAGTTCTGTATATATGTCTTGATTGAAAGTATGTTCTGTTTGATCTATTTTGTAAAGATCTTCTGTTGAAATTAAGAAATAATCATGAATTATCCAATCAATTGGAATATCTAGAATGGGATCATCCCATGTTAAGTCAAGATGTTTCCATTCATTATTTATTTTTACAGCATTCCAAATATGATTGGCGCTTGCTACTTTAAAGTTTTCAACGTTTAATTTTTCTAATATTAATTGCATTGCATCAGCATAGCCACTACATATACCATAGCCTTGTAGTAATGGTCCATAAGCTATATCTGATTTATATGTTAAATTATTTTGATCTATTCTAGCAGAATCATATTGTGTACTATTTATGATATAGTCATGGGTTAATTTGATGTTTTCTTCAAGTGTATTGTTTGAATTTATTGTTGATTTTATAATTTCATTTATTTTATTTTCAATTTCTAAAATGTCATTTTCTGTATAACTTTTGAAAATAGTGATCGTTATTTTTCCTTGATTATTAAATTCTGTTTCAATGTGTTTAAAGCTATTATATGGATGAACATAATTGTTTATAAGAGATAGAGTTTTTTCGTTGTTTGCAATTTCTTCGATATCTTTTTGGCAACTTTGATAATCACTTGGACAATAGAAGGTAAAGTTTTCTTTTCCAGCATTTATAACAGTATAATATATATTTAGAATATCTTGTT
>CALVIF010000006.1 GCA_944329395.1 uncultured Bacilli bacterium
GGAATAGTTGCTTATGCTATGGGATATGTAAACGAAAAAAAAGCAAATGGCTCAATTTTGCCTAGTTGGATCATACACGCATTATCAAACATATTCGCCTCAATTATAGCAATGTTTTCTATTATATAAATTACAATTTATAGAGTAGATTTAAATCTACTTTTTTCTTAGGGTGAAAACATGATATAATATAATAGATTTATGAAGGAGTGACAAGTATGAGCAAAAATAAAAATGAGGGGGTTAATAAAATTGGTATCAACTGGTATCCTGGTCATATGGCAAAAACTAAAAGAGAAATTAGTGAGAAGTTAAATTTAATCGATATAGTATATGAAGTTATTGATTCTAGAATGCCAAAATCTTCTAAAATTATTGATATTGATGATTTGATTAAAGATAAACCTAGAATTTTGGTAATGACAAAATATGATTTATGTGATAAAGTTGAAACGCAAAAATTTATTGAATATTATGAAAAGTTAGGATATAAGGTTATTTCTGTTGATTTAATGAGTAATAATAGTTTAGGAATAAAAAAACTTCTTGATATAACTAATGAACTTATGAAGAATATCAATGATAAACGTATTGCAAAGGGAATGATGCCACGGGCTGGTAGAATACTTATTGTTGGGATTCCTAATGCAGGTAAGTCTACTTTAATTAATAGATTAGTTGGAAAGAAGGCTGCTGGTGTTGGTAATACTCCTGGATTTACTAAAAATTTAAGTTGGATAAGAATTAATAAAGATTTAGAATTATTAGATTCTCCTGGTATTTTATGGCCAAAATTAGAAGATCAAGATTCAGCTCATGTTTTAGCCAGTCTTTCTTCTATAAAAGAAGAAATTTTAAATATTGATGATATTGCTTGTTTTATACTTCGTAAATTATATAAATTATATCCTGAAAAATTAAGAGAAAGATATGGTATAGAAGAACTTGATGAAGATTTAATTGAAGCTTATGAAACTATTGCGGCAAGACGTGGGGCTTTAAGTAGAGGGGGAATTGCGGATTACGAAAAAGTTTCTAATATAATTGTTAGGGATCTTAAAAATGGATATTTTGGTGAAATTACTTTAGATAGGTTAAAATAAGAAAAAATTGTAATTATCTTTTGTAAACTTGAAAATTGTGTATGATTGTGATATTATAAGCTTATTTTAGAGGAAAAATTGTATGTTTGAAATTAGAGATTTATCCGCAATTAATGCAGATGCAATTGCATTGAAGGAGAGAATTAGTAATACAAATCGTTGGGTAAGTAAACATCCTGATATTGATCCAAATTATTATGAATTTATTGATTTTTTAGTTTCATTTGGCGAATTGGCTTTTTATGCTACAAAATATTTTGACCAAAATGGTTGGCCAAAACTTCCGGATGGAAAAAAAGAAATGACTCACTATGATGTTTGGCGTGCTACACCAGAGTTGGAAAGTTGTGACCAAGAATTAACAAAATTAACAAACAGTAGGGGAATAGGGAAAATTGGTTTTACGAATTATGTTATAAATGAAGAGGCTAACATGTTTTATAGCTATTTATTTAAAGATTGTGTAACTGGTGATTATATTGTCGATCCTGATCTTATCATGCGTAGAATAAAAAAAGAATTAATTTGTAAATCTTTTAGCGTTCCATTTTATATTTGGCAAGAAAAAAGAGAAAATCCAAATTATCAATATGATAATGAAGAAGAATATGAAACACTACAAGCTATGAAGGCTTGTTATGAGGCATCAGAAAGCTTGTATCCTCAATATCAAACACATATTACTGCAATGTTCGACCAAATTCAAAAGAATTCTAAATTTGCTAAGCCGGTTGATGCTCAACAGGATAATATTTCTTTTGACACAAAATAAAATTAAATTAAGCATTTTGAAAATCGTACTTTTTTGGTACGATTTTCTTTTGATATTTTTTATTTTGAGAATGTTATGATTATTTCTAGAATTTTTTGATTTAAAATAATGAGTTTAAAGTAGCAATGAGAAAAGAAAATAAAAAATTTAGAAAAATATATTTTTGTGTCTATATATGATAGAATATTGTTAGAATTGAGGAATAAGTATGAAAAAAGAAGAAATATATATAAAAATAGATAGTTTGGGTTTTAATAAACATAATTATGTTATTATTGATGATTGTAGTTTAGTGTGTCATGGTATTATTGATGAAGCAGAAAATATTAGTATATCTTGCAGTAAGGAATTATTTGATTCTTTAAATTGGCCTATTAGAATAGAATATGATAATGAAATAAAATATAATGATTGTTTTAATATTAATTATTATTTATATGGTTTAGAAAATATAGATGTTATTGATGGATATCAATGCAGTGATTTGGTTAGTTGCTATGAGTTAAAGAAGAGTATAAATAAATCAAAAGATAAAAAGTTAATTCAAAAGTTAGAACTTTTGGTTTGTAGTGAAGATAATTATTATTTTGAACGTAATTTAAGAAAAACAGGATTTACTTTAATTGCTGGAGTTGATGAAGTAGGACGTGGTCCTTTAGTAGGTCCTGTTGTTGCAGCATGTGTTATCTTACCGGAAGTTTTTTCTTTAGATGGACTTACTGATTCTAAAAAACTTAGTGAAAAGAAGCGAGATTATTTTTATGATGAAATTATGAGGCAAGCTATATCAGTTGGAGTTGGAATAATTTCTGAGGCGAAAATAGATGAAGTTAATATATATGAGGCAACTAAGTTAGCTATGAAGGAAGCTATTGCAAAATGTGATGTAAAACCAGATTATATTTTAATTGATGCAATGCCTTTAGAGTTAGATATTCCTACAACTTCAATTATTAAAGGTGATTTAAAAAGTATAACTATTAGTGCAGCTAGTGTGATTGCTAAAGTTACAAGAGATAGGATGCTTGATGAATTAGATAAAAAATATCCTATGTATGATTTTAAAAATAATAAAGGATATCCTACTAAGAAACATTTAGAGGCAATAAATGAATATGGTATTATTCCGGAGCATAGGAAAAGTTATGGCCCAGTTCGTGATTATTTAGGAAAGTAACTTTTGGTTTTTTTTAGTATAATTTTCTCTTTTTTTTAATAATATAAATGAAGAAAATATTTGTTGACAAAATTATAAAATGTTAGTATAAGTATATAGAGTTAAGGAGGCATTTTATGTCAAAAAATCTAGTTATTGTCGAAAGTCCTAGTAAGAGTAAAACAATTGAGAAGTATTTAGGCAAAGATTTTAAGGTTGTTTCTTCTAAAGGTCATATTAGAGATTTATCAACAACTGGTCATCATGGATTGGGTGTTGATGTTGAAAATGGATTTAAGCCTACTTATGTAGCTATTAAAGGTAAATCTGGAGTAATAAAAGAATTAAAGAAAGATGTAAAAGAGTCTGATTTAGTTTATCTTGCAAGCGACCCTGATCGTGAGGGTGAGGCTATTGCTTGGCATTTAAAAGATGCTTTGGGAATAAAAAATTATAAGCGAGTATTATTTAATGAAATTACTAAGGATAAGGTGCTTGAAGCTATTAATAATCCAACAATTATTGATGATAATTTAGTTCGCAGTCAAGAAACAAGAAGAATTTTAGATCGTATTATTGGTTTTAGATTATCTAAGTTATTGCAAAGTAAAATAGGAGCTAAAAGTGCTGGAAGAGTACAAAGTGTTGCTTTGAAACTAATTGTTGATCGTGAAAGAGAAATTATGGCTTTTGTTCCTGAAGAATATTGGACAATTACTGCTAATTTTAAAGATTTTGAAGCTAATTTGTTTAAATATATGGATGAAGATATTGACTTAAAATCTAAGGAAGAAGCTGATAGGGTATTAAGTGAATTAGGCAATAGTTATAAAGTATTTAGTGTTGAAAAGAAAGAGAAAAATAAAAAGGGTAAATTACCTTTTACAACATCAACTTTACAACAAGAAGCTTCAACAAAACTTGGATTTTCTGCTAAAAAAACTATGAGTATAGCACAAAAATTGTATGAAGGTATTGATTTAAGTAGTGAGACTGTCGGCTTAATTACTTATATGAGAACAGATTCAATTCGTTTATCAGATCAGTTTGTAAATTCTGCAATGAATTATATTGAAGAGAATTATGGAAAAAATTATGTTGGATATGTAAAATCTAGTAAAAAGACGGAAAATGTTCAAGATGCTCATGAAGCAATTAGACCAACTAGTATTTTAAGAGAACCAACTAAAGTTAAACAGTTTTTGTCTAATGATGAATTTAAATTATATAGTTTAATTTATAAAAGAGCATTAGCATCTTTAATGGCTGATGCTAAAGTTAATCAAACTACGGTAATATTTGATAATAATAATTATAAATTTAAAACAACTGGTCAAATTCTTATATTTGATGGTTACCTAAAAGTATATAAAGATTATGAATCTAGTGAAGATAAAATTTTACCTGAATTTAATAATGATGGTGAATTAATAACTGATGATGTTTCTTTAGAACAACATTTTACTAATCCGCCTGCAAGGTATACAGAAGCAAAGCTTATTAAAGAGATGGAAGAATTAGGAATAGGTAGACCTTCTACTTATGCTAAAACGATTGATACTATAAAAGAACGTGATTATGTTACAATGGATGAAAAAAAATTTAAACCAACAGAGGTTGGATTTGAGACAACTGATAAGCTACAGGAGTTTTTTAGTGATATTATAAATGTTGAATATACTCGTGATATGGAAGAAGAATTAGATGAAATTGCAGAGGGTAAAGCAATATGGAATGATGTATTAAGTGAATTTTATAAATTATTTGAACCTCGTGTTAAAGATGCTTTTAGTGATATGGAGAAAAAGGCTCCAACAGAAACTGGTGAAAAGTGTCCTGAATGTGGAAGCCCTTTAGTAGTTCGCAAAGGACGTTATGGTGATTTTGTTGCATGTTCTAATTATCCTGAATGTAAATATGTAAAGAAGGAAGTAGTTGAAGTAAAAGAAATTATGGACTGTCCAGAATGTGATGGAAAGATTATAGAGAAATCAACTCGTAAGGGAAAGGTTTTCTATGGATGTAATAATTATCCAAAATGTAAATTTGCTTTGTGGGATAAACCAATTGCTGAGAAGTGTCCTATGTGTGGAAAAGTTTTAGTAGAAAAAAATGATAAAATAAAATGTAGTGAATGCGAATATGTAAGAATGTAGCTATTTTGTTATATTCTTTTTTTATATATTGTATTTATTTAGTTTGTTTTATGATATACTTTTGTTGGAGAGTTAGGTGATAAAATGGGATATAATTTATGGTTAGCTTCCCGACGAGAGTTAGAGGAATATTATTATAAAAGGATGGGAAACCGATATGTTGATGGTCAGTTAATGTTGGGGGACTCTATTTTAAGTGAACCATTAGAACTTATTATTGATGGAAAAAGAAAAAGAGATTTTACATTGGATGAAATCGATAGTTTTGTATGTGGATTTAAAAACTTGGATGATGTTAGACGACATTTTCGTTTGTTTGATGAATATAAAGATTTTGCAGATAATGAAGGAAGACTTTATATTGCTAGTAAATATGATAATATAGACAAATTTCAGGTTATATATAATAATCCATTATTGAAAAAGTGTGCTATGCTTATTCGAGAAAAAAGAAGAAATGGTTTGCCAGAATTTTTGGATAGAACACCTGAAATGAGAAATTATGTGAAAACTTTAGTTGGTTATGCTGTTTCTAAAAATTCTGAGAGCTTTATTATGGATAGTTCTTTACTACCTCCTCATGTTCAAAAAAAACTTAGATATTATGTTGAAGGAATTAATAATAATGATCAGCAAATGGCAAATGCTAACTTTGAGGAATTATTTGGTTATTGTATGAATTATAAAACATTAAGAGCTTTTGTAATTATTGAGGAGAAGTATTTAGAAAGAGTTGCTAAAAGAAAAGCTGATTTAAGAAGTAGAAAGAGCGAAGAAGCTGCTGTTCGTAGGCAAATGATGTATGAATATGATTTACGTTCTACACCATTGGATAGTCCAATTTTAGCTAAAATTGATAATATGCGTGATGAAGATGGTAATATTGATTTTGATAGAGTATATAGTCAATATGATTTTGATGATATTCATAGTCAACCTAGTAGGGAACTACAAGCATTAGGTATTATTCCAATGGATGATGGTGGTAGCAAAAAAAAAGGACATAAGAAGAAATGATAAATTATCTTAATAAGTTTGTCGATTATTTAAAATATGAGAAAAATTATTCTAATTATACTATAAGTAGTTATAGGGATGATATTTTAGAATATTTCAGATATTTAGAACGTGAAAATTTAATATACAATGAAATTCAGTATAGTGATTTAAGATTTTATTTAATGTATTTGAAAGATGAAAAAAAAGATAGTAATTCATCAATTGATCGTAAAATTAGCGCATTACGAGGATTTTACAATTATTTAGCAAATATTGGTGTTATTTCGAATAATGTATTTTTATTAGTAACTGGTTTGAAGAAAGAGAAAAAATTACCTCGATATTTTGAATATAATGAATTAGAGGAATTATTTGAAGTTCCTGATTTAAAATCAGCTCTTGGTCAAAGGGATAGATTAATTTTAGAGATGCTTTATGCTACCGGATTACGTGTTGGTGAACTTGTTAATATTAAAATTAGTGACATTAATTTAGCTGATAGAAAGATTTTGGTGGTTGGTAAAGGAAATAAGGAACGCGAAGTTACATATGGCGATTATTGTCATGAAATACTTTTGTTGTATTTAAATGATGGTTATCAAATGCTTAATAAGAATAATGAGTTGTATTTGTTTTTAAATAATAATGGGATTAAAATAACTGAACGGGGAGTAAGATATATACTTGATAAAATAATTAAAGTAACTAGTTTGAATAAATCTATTTCTCCTCATGTATTGCGTCATTCTTTTGCAACACATTTGTTAAATGAGGGATGTGATTTACTTACTGTTCAGAAATTATTAGGTCATGAAAGTATTAGTGCGACACAAATATATACACATGTTTCTATGGATCATTTAAAGGATGTTTATTATAAAAATTTTCCTCGAGCAAAAAAAGATGAATAATTCATCTTTTTTAATATTAAAATAAATTTATAATAATTAATAAAATATTATAAAAATTATTTTTATATTTTATTTAAAACTAAAGAAATTTTATTATTTTACTTTAATTTTTATATATTTTCATCTATAATAATTTTAGTTGTCAAAGGATGTGGTCTATAGAATGGATTTTGAATTTTCTAGTAAAGAGGAACTTTATAGAAGAATTAAGCCAGCTTTGAAAGCAAAAAAAGCAAATCTTAATTCTGAGGGATATCATTATATAAATGAAATCGATATTTGGAATTATTTGGTTCAAGATAAATGGACTAAATCAAATGATTTAATGCTTTCTGATATAGTTGATGATATTTTGAGGGCTGATAATAAATTAATTGATGCTTTTTTGAAAAAAAAATTAGAAAATGCTGCTAGAACACAATATTTTGATAAAGATTTAGATATTTTATGAGGTGAATAATATGAAAAATAAAAAAAATCGAAAGGGAAAAGTTATATTATCAATTTCTATCTTGATAGTTATTATTACTATTTTAGGTTTTTTATTTGTACCATTATTCAATAATTTGAAATTTGGTTTGGATTTACAAGGTGGATTTGAAATACTTTATAAAGTTGAATCTGTTGATGGTTCAGATATGAATAAAGATAAATTGATGGCAACTTATAAAACATTAAGTAAGAGAATTGATAGCTTGGGAGTTAGTGAACCTGAAATAATTTTAGAGGGTAATGATAAGATAAGAGTAAAATTAGCTGGTGTAACTGATCCTGAACAAGCAAGATCTCAACTTTCAACTGTTGCAACATTATCATTTAGAGATTCAGAAGATAATTTGTTGATGACAAGTGATGTTTTAAAAGCAGGTGGTGCCAAAATTAGTCAGAATGCTTCGGGAGAACCTGCGGTACTATTATCTATAAAAGATAAAGAGAAATTTTATGAAGTAACAAATAAGATTTCGCAATCTGATTCAAATATGATAATTATTTGGTTAGATTTTAATGAAATGATGGATAGTTTTGAAAAAGAGGGCGAGCAATGTGGAGAAAGTGGTAGTAATTGTTTGAGTCGTGCTACTGTTTCACAGGGATTTGCAAGTGATGTTATTATTGATGGTAAATTTAGTGAGGAAGAAGTAAGTAATTTAGTGGATTTGATTAATAGTGGTTCTCTTCCTAGTAAGTTAACGGAAATTTCTTCACAGACTGTTGGAGCTTCATTTGGTGATGATACTTTATATAAGACATTGCTAGCGGGAATAATAGGAATAGCTTTAATTGGATTGTTTTTAATATTTGTTTATCATTTTGCTGGTATTATTTCGACTATATCAATTATATTTTACACTTTCTTAGTATTTTTAGTATTTTGGATAGCTGGGGGAGTTCTTACTTTACCTGGAATTGCAGCTTTAGTGTTGGGAATTGGTATGGCTGTTGACTCAAATGTAATTACATTTGAAAGAATTAGAGATGAGTTATATAAAGGAAAGGGTTTATCATTAGCATATAAAGAGGGATCAAAAAGTAGTTTTAGTGCTATTTTAGATTCGAATTTAACAACTTTATTAGTAGCTATTATAATGTTTATATTTGGAGAATCTGCTATTAAAGGATTTGCAACAATGACAATTATTACTGTAATTGTAACAATGTTTACGATGGTTTTTATTACAAGATGTTTAGTAAAATTATTTGTTAAGACAGATTATTTTAATGATAAATTAAATTTATTTATTCGAGTTAAAAAGAAAGATATTCCCGATGTTTCAAAAAATGAAAGTGTTAAGAGAAAACCATTTGCAAAAATAAATTTTTTAAAGAATCAAAGATTTTTCTTAGCTATGTCAGTTGTTTTAATAGTAGTTGGTATGATATCAATTTATTTCTGTGGTTTAAATTTAGGTATTGATTATAAATCAGGAACAGACATTACAATTGCAACTGATAAAGATTTAACAAAAAAAGATATTAATAGTGATATGAAGGAACTTGATTTAGAAAGTTCAAATATTCAGATTAGCGAAGATGAGATAGTAATTAGAATCGATGAAGCTTTAGATGGAGAAAAAGTAAAAGAAGCTAATGCTTACTTTGAAGATAAATATGAAGCTAAAGTAAATATTGGAGTTGTTTCTAATATAGTTAAAAAGGAATTGGTTAAAAATGCTATTATTTCAGTATTGATTGCTTTAGTTGGTATTCTTGTTTATGTTTCAATTAGATTTAAGTTTAGTTATGCCTTAGCAGGAGTAATTGCATTAGTTCATGATGTTTTGGTTATGATTGCTTTATTTGGTTTATTACAGTTGGAAGTATCTTCAATGTTTATTGCCGCATTATTAGCAATTATAGGTTATTCTATAAATGATACTATTGTAACTTTTGATAGAATTAGAGAAAATTTAGCTGATGAAAATAAAGTTACAAAAGAGAAAATAACTGATATTGCAAATAGAAGTTTACAAGAGACTCTTATGAGAACTATTTATACTTCATTTACAACCTTAATACCGGTTGTTGCACTTATATTTTTGGGATCTAATGAAATTTTAACATTTAATTTAGCTATGTTATTTGGTTTAATTGCTGGAACATATTCATCTATATTTATTGCAGTAGCTATTTATGTAGCAATTGAAAAAAGGACATTTGGAAAGACAAAGGTTAAAAAAGTTTATACTGATGATATTCAAGAGAAGAAAATTAAAGGGATTAATTGTTAACGAAGGGAGTGATTCCTACGTCTAAGGGTAAAGATAATATCTTATTTGAAGATATCTTAGAAAAATTAACATACATTGATGATGAGAAGCAAATTGAGGTTATTAGAAAAGCCTATGATTTTGCTTCTCTTAAACATAAGGGGCAGTTTAGAAAAAGTGGTGAGCCATATATTATTCATCCTATGAATGTTGCTCTTATTTTGACAACTGTTTATGCTGATTATGAAACCATTGCAGCTGGATTTTTGCATGATGTTTTAGAAGATTGTGATTGTTCTGATGAAGAGATGGAAGAAGTATTTGGTAGAAATATTACAAGGCTTGTTCAGGGCGTTACTAAACTTAGTAAAATTAATTTTTCTACTGAAAATGAATATTTAATTGATTATTATAAAAAAATAATCGTTGGAATGAGTGAAGATGTTAGGGTAATTATTATTAAACTTGCAGATCGGTTACATAATATGCGAACTTTGTGGGCTATTCCAGCTGATCGTCAAAAAGTAAAAGCTCATGAGGCATTGGATATTTTGGCACCTATTGCTCATCATTTGGGAATTCATAAAATTAAAAGTGAATTGGAAGATTTATCACTTCGGTATTTAAAGCCTGATGTTTTTTATGATATTGCTGAGAAGTTAAATAAAACAAAATTGGAACGTGATAAAACTGTTAATGATATGTTAGGTGAAGTAAGTAATTTGTTGACTGAGCATCATATTAATCATAAAATAAAGGGAAGAGCTAAGAGTATTTATAGTATTTATAATAAGTTAGATAAAGGTAAAAAATTTAGTGATATATATGATTTACTTGCTTTACGTATTTTGGTTGATACTGAACAAGAATGTTATTTGGCACTTGGAATTATTCATTCAAAATTTAGACCATTACCAAAAAGGTTTAAGGATTATATTGCAATGCCTAAACCTAATATGTATCAATCACTTCATACGACTGTATTTGGGATTGACGGTTATTTATTTGAAATTCAAATTCGTACTTATGATATGGATGAGGTTGCTGAAAATGGTATTGCCTCACATTGGGCTTATAAGGAAAATGGTGGTTCTAAAACGGCTGCTACATTACAATCAACTACTGAACAAAAGTTACAATTTTTTAAGTCTATAATTGATCTTAGTCAAGATAAGATGAGTAGTGAAGAGTTTGTCAATAGTGTTAAAGATGAAGTTTTAAATAATAATATTTATGTTTTTACTCCTAAAGGTGATGTTATTGAATTACCTAAAGGTGCAACACCACTTGATTTTGCGTATAAAATTCATACTAAAGTTGGTGAAACAACAGTTGGTGCAATTGTTAATAATAATATTGTTCCTTTAAATTATGAGCTTAAGGATAATGATATTGTTAAAATAAATACAAATAAAAATTCTACTCCTTCTAAAGAGTGGATTAATATGGTTAAAGCGACAGCAACTAAAAATAAGATTCGAAGTTTTTTTACTAAAAATGAACGTGAAATTTATATTGAACGTGGAAAATATAATATTGAAAAAGAGTTACGTAAAAGAAAAATTGTTTTTAATGAATTTTTTAGTGATGAAAATATTAAGTCAATTTGTGATAATTTCAAGCTAGATGATTTAGATGATATATATTTAGTGGTAGGAAATGGCAGAGTTGCGGTTAATGCATTGATTAATTATATTGATAAACCAGTTGAACAACCTATTCATAAGCATGTAAAAATTAGTTCTAGTAGTAAAGATGCAGATATTATTGTAAGTGGAATTGATAAAGTTAAAGTTAATTTAGCTAATTGTTGTAATCCTATTTATGGTGATGAAATTGTGGGTTATATTACTAAGGGAAATGGAATTACTGTTCATAGAATTAATTGTCATAATGTATCAATGCTAGAAGAGAGAACATTGGCGGTATGTTGGAATTCTAATGTTAATAAAAGATATTTGACATCTATGCTTATTTATACGAATAATTCGGATAATAATATGCTTGGTTTAGTACAATCTGTTTCAATGTTAAATGTTAGTGTTGATGAAATTAAAACAATTTCTAAGGGTGATAAGCCTATATATCAAATGAGTTGTTATGTTACAGATATTGAACAGCTTAATAAAGTTTTTTTAGCACTTAATAAAAATGGTTTTGTAGATAAAGTTGAGAGGGTAATAAGATGAGAGTTTTGGTACAAAGAAGTGGGAATTCTAAAGTACTTGTTTCAGAAGAGATGGTAGGTAGTATTTCTGATGGTTTAGTTATATTTGTTGCTTTTACTGAAGGTGACGATAAAGAAAAAATTGAATATTTAGCTAAAAAAATTGTTAATTTGCGAATTTTTCCTGATGAAAATAATATAATGAATAAAAGCATATTGGAATACGGTGGTAAAATTCTTTCTATTTCACAATTTACTTTATATGCTAATTGTGATAAGGGAAATAGGCCTAGTTATATGGCGGCTATGAAAAACGATAAAGCAATTAAACTTTATGAAATGTTTAATGAAGAATTGAGAAAATACGTTGAAGTTGAAACTGGTATATTTGGTGCTGATATGAATGTTATGATTACTAATATCGGTCCTACTACGATTTTTTTAGATAAATAAAAACAGACAGGGGTGGTTTTATGGGACTTTTTAATGAAGATTATACAATGATTAAAGAAAAGATTGGTAAAGTAAGTGATAGATTTGTTCAATGTCAAACAAAGGAAGATTTTGCTTTATGTTATGAAGATTACTTTAATCTTTGTGAATTGTATAAGAAAATGACAGGTGAAGATTTTTTTGATTTGTCAGGTCCTATAAAAGTAATTGCTTCTGTTGTTAATAGAGACTTAAAAAATGTGGCGGCAGAGAGATATTTTCGAAGGTTTTTAAGTAATAAAAAAAGGTTTAATGAATTATATGCTGATTGTTATACAAAAGGTATAAATGCTTACATTGATTTAATGAGTTTTTGTGCTAGTTATTATGCAAAAATTAGAGAAAAAAAGTTTTCATGTGAAATTGAAGGGATGGAAATATTTTACTCTTTTTTAAATAGTGAGTTTCCAGAACAAAAAATTTTATTTGATGAAATGTTGGCTAATAATAGAATCTTTAAGTCTAGTGTTAGTAGTTTTGATTGTTATTCTTTTTCTAATTTTTTTGATGGTACTAGTTATATGGCTACTAGTGAAAATTTAGATACGGTTTCTAAATTATCTAGGTTTGCTTATGAATTTGGGCATGTTGCAGATTTTTCTTTTTTACAAAAGATTTCGAAAAATCAAAGTTCTCTTACTTATAGTCAAGAATATAATGGTGAACTTTTATCGTGTTATTATCAAGTTAGATTTTTAGATTATTTAATAAAAAATGATATTTATAAAGAAGATGCTAAGTTAGAGTTAAGCACTGTTATGGAATCTCAGCTTTCTTATTTAGAAAATGCTTTATTAATGTCTTTTGCAACTTCTAGTGAGCTTTTGGAACTTAAAAATGAGAATTTTTCAAAACAGGATTTTATTTTGAGTTTATTAAATAGGGGATTTGATTTAAATATGATTTTTAATACATCTTTTAATAATTTAGATGATAGATTTTCATTTTTGGAGTCATTAAATATGGCAAATGGATTAATATTTAGTGTTGGGGTATCAAATGGTGAAGAGTGTGTTAAAACATTAACATCTAATGGTGAAAATGGTATTGATATACTTAATTGCACTGATATAACAGTAGAAAAGGCTTCTAAACAATTAGTTAAAAGAATAGAGTCTTTATATATTTAATTTTTGGTTGTTTATTTTTATAAGTTGAGTTATAATATTGATAACTTCTTTGGAAAGAGTATAATTTATTGATTAGGTAGAGAGAGTATGGTTGGTGAAAATACTTTAAGAAATAAGTTAGAAGACATCCAAGTTACTGGAAGCGGTTAACCTCGTTATTGGTTATAATAAGTATAAATTAAGGTGGCACCACGATAATTTTTCGTCCTTAGGAGTGTCATCTTTTTATTTTGAGGAGGAGATTATATGATACAAAAACCAAAAGGATGTAATGATATTTATGGAAGGGATGCAAGAATTTGGAAGTATGTAGAAAGTGTTATTGATGCGACTATGGAAAAATATAATTATAATTATATTCGTACTCCAATTTTTGAGTCTACTGAATTGTTTCATCGTGGTATTGGTGAAAGCACTGATATTGTAACAAAAGAGACTTATGATTTTACTGATCGTGGTGGTAGAAATATGACACTTCGTCCAGAAGGTACTGCTGGAGTATGTCGTAGTTATGTTGAAAATAAGATGTATGGAGATCCAAATCAACCTGTAAAAGTTTATTATAATGGTACAATGTATCGTTATGAAAGACCACAATCTGGACGAGATCGTGAGCTTACTCAATTTGGTATGGAAGTTTTGGGTAGTGATGATCCACTTAGTGATGCTGAGGTTATTTCTCTTGCTACGAATATTTATAAGATGTTGGGATTAAAAGAGATTAAAGTTAATATTAATTCTTTAGGTGATAAAGAGTCTAGGGATATGTATCGTAAGGCTTTAATTGATTACTTCAAGCCACACATTGAGGAGCTTTGTGAAGATTGTCAGACAAGACTTGAAAAGAATCCATTACGTATTCTTGATTGTAAAATTGATGCTGATAATGAGTTATTAAAGAACGCTCCAAAGACTATAGATTATTTAAATGAAGAAAGTAAAATACGTTTTGATAAAGTAAAAGATTATTTGGATATTTTACAAATAAAATATGAGGTTAATCCTAATATTGTACGTGGACTTGATTATTATAATCATACAGTATTTGAGATAGAAGCAAAGGTTGAAGGTTTTGGTTCTAATAATGTATTAGGTGGTGGAGGTCGCTATAATCATTTATGTAGTGAAATTGGTGGACCTGAAACACCATGTATTGGCTTTGCATCAGGAATTGGTAGATTAGTTATGGCTTTAGAACTTGAAAAAGTTAAATTACCAATTGTTGAAGATATTGATTTATTTTTAATGTATGTTAATGATGAAGAAAAGAAATATGCATTATATTTAGCCCAAGAATTACGTATGGCTGGTTTTATTGTTGATACAGAATATACTGGACGTAGTTTAAAAGGTCAATTTAAGCAAGCAGATAGATTAAATGCTAAATATGTTGCTGTTTTAAATAGTGAAGATTTAGATAATAATGAAATTAAAATTAGAAATAATAAAACTAAAGAAGAGGAAATTATTAGTTTAGATATTTTAATTTATTATTTAGATGAGAAATTAAATACTAATGTTGAAGATGATTATGATTTTAATTGTGATGGTGAATGTCATTGTAATGAAGACCATGAATGCAGTTGTGGGGAAGAGTGCCATTGTCATGATCATGAATAAAGGAGTGATTTTATGAAAGTAATTAATAATAATTCTTTGAGAAATAAAAATATTGGAGAAATGGTAAATCTATATGGTTGGGTAGCTAAGAAACGTGATTTGGGTGGTGTTTGTTTTATCGATTTAAGAGATAGAAGTGGAGTTATTCAACTTGTTGCTCGTGATGGAGAGGTTTACGATATTGCTAGTAGTTTAAAGAGTGAAGCTGTTTTGAAAGTAAGCGGTACAGTAATGGAGAGAGAAAGTAAGAATCCGAATATGGATACTGGTGATATTGAGGTTGAACTTTCTTCTATTGAAGTTTTAAATTCTTCAGCTGACTTGCCTTTTGAAATTGTTGATGATACTACTGCTTTAGAGGATACAAGGTTGAAGTATCGTTATTTAGATATTAGACGTAATCCAATTAAAAATAATTTAATTATTCGACATAAAATTATGATGGCTGTTAGAAAGTTTTTAGATAAGGAGGATTTTATTGAAATAGAGACTCCGGTTTTATGTAAATCTACTCCTGAAGGGGCAAGAGATTATTTAGTTCCTAGTCGTGTTAATAAGGGGAAATTTTATGCGCTTCCACAGTCACCACAGATTTTTAAACAATTATTAATGGTTGGTGGTATGGAAAGATATTTTCAGATTGCGAAATGTTTTCGTGATGAAGATTTAAGAAGTGACCGTCAACCTGAGTTTACACAGGTCGATTTAGAAATGAGCTTTGTTGATCAAGATGATGTGATGAATTTAACAGAAAGATTAGTTGCTCATGTATTTAAAGAAGTTAAAAATATTGATATTAAATTGCCACTTAGAAGAATGGAATATGATGAGGCAATGGAAAAATATGGTTCTGATAAGCCTGATTTAAGATTTGACATGCCTATTAATAATATAACGGAAATATTTAAAAATACTGAATTTACAGTTTTTAAAAATGTTATTGAGTCTTGTGGAATTATTAATTGTTTGGTTGTTAAAGGTGAAGCTGATAATTATTCTAGAAAATCACTTGATCAATTAACAGAATTTGTTAAGACATATAAAGCTAGTGGTCTTGCTTATTTAAAGATTAATGAAGAAGTTACTGGAAGTATTGCGAAAGTTATTAGTGATGAAGAACTTGCAAAAATGAAAGAAGAATTGCATTTAGAAATTGGAGATTTAGTTTTAATTGTAGCGGATAATAAGAGAAGTATTGTTAAAGCTGCACTTGGTGCACTTCGTTGTAAATTAGCTAGAGATTTAGGTTTAATTAAAGATGGTGATTATAAGTTACTATGGGTAATTAACTTTCCATCTTTTGAGTATAGTGAAGATGAAGGAAGATATGTTGCATGTCATCATCCGTTTACTGCACCGCTTGATAGTGATGTTGATAAATTACTTACTGATAAAGCTCATTGTTATTCAAAAGCATATGATATTGTTATTAATGGTTATGAAGCAGGTGGTGGTTCAATTCGTATCCATAGAGAAGATGTTCAAGAAAAAATGTTTAAAGCTTTGGAATTATCAAAAGAGGATATTGAAGATAAATTTGGCTTTTTTGTAGAGGCGTTAAAGTATGGGACTCCTCCTCATGGTGGTTTAGCACTTGGACTTGATCGATTTACAATGTTACTTTCTGGTACGGAAAATATTAGAGATGTTATTGCATTCCCTAAGACTGCAAGTGCTAATGATTTGATGTGTGAATGTCCTAATACTGTTTCAGATAAGCAATTAAATGAACTTGGAATTTCAGTTGAAAAGTTATGATGTAATCATAACTTTTTTTGTAGGTATGTTATTTTTTTTCTGTTTGTGATATACTTATTGATAATAAGTGATTGGTGATATAGTGAAAGATAGCGAAAAAAGAGAAAAAAGTGTTTTTAAGGATAAAAAAATAAAAGCAAAAAAAAATAGATTAAAGCAGTCTGATATTAAAAAATATTCTATGAGTGAGCTTGATCATGTTATTTCTAAAATAAAAGCAAATGAGGTTAAATATACTATTATTTCAGTTTTATTTATGTTAATAGTTTTATTTATTATAGCTTATATGATTTTTTCTTCTGTTTTAGAACGCGTTAATTATAATGTATTACAACATAGAGATTTACTTATTCAATTTAGTGAAAATGAAAATGGTTTGGGAGATATTATAGATTTAGTAAATGTCAATACTTATTCATCTTCAAATCAAGTTTTAGATGTTTATGAAGTATCTATTACTAATAGTTCTGATGTTGCTAAAAAATATAAAGTTTTTATAGAAGATGATTTGGATATGATTGAGATTGATAAATGTCAAGATATATTTTTAGATAGATCATTTTTAAGATATAGTATTAATGGTGGGGATATACGAGCTTTGAGGGATAATGATAGTATAATTTTTGGAACTTTAAAAGCTAAAGAAACAGTAACTTATAAGATTAAAGTTTGGGTAAGCGATATTTATTCTGATACTCCACATTATCATGGAAAATTTGTTGTTAAACAGGTCGATTGAAAAATATGTATTATTATACATATTTTTTTAATCTTTAATAAATTCATAAATTATTTTATTTGTTAGATATGGATATTGAAGGTAAGGAAAATGATTGGCATTAGAAAAGACTATTAATTCAGAGTTTTTTATTAGGTTATTAATTTTATAAGCATCAGTAATGGGGGTGGAACTGTCTAAATTTCCCCATAAAATTAGGCATTCACTTTTAATTTGAGAAAAGTAATTGGTTAAATCTTCGTTAACAATATTTTTAAATGTTTGCTGCATTTCTATAGGAAGAGTTTGATAATCTTTTGAGCCAAATATATTAATTAATTTTTGACGATATAGGTCTTTATTTTTTAATTTGTTTACTATTTTTATTAATAGTTTATATATTTTTTCTTTAATTTTTTGTTTGATTGTTTTTTTCGGTTTTATTCCAGCTATATCAATTAAAATCATTTTATCAATATTTACTTTATAATAAGTGGTTAATAATGTTGATATTCTTCCTCCAAATGAATGGGCAATAATAATAGGATTTTTTATTTTTTGTTTATTTATAAAATTTTTAATTATTTCTGCATAATTATAGATTGTTAGTGAAGATTTTGGAACTTTGCTTTTTCCAAATCCAGGATAATCAAAAATATAGATTGTATAATTATTTTTTAAAAATTCAATTATATAGTTGAATGTGCTTCTTGTATTTCCCCAACCTGGTAGAATTAAAATACTTTTATTAGAGTTTCCATATTTTTCATAATATATAGTGATATTTTTATTTTTAAAATACATGTTTAATCACCTATAATAGTGTATGTGTATTTATTAATTTAGTGAAAATACTTGTTTTTAAAGCCTAAATTTGTTATAATTATATTGTCAGAAAGATGCGAAACCGACTCTTTTAAAACCGACTAAAATAACGATACGGGAGTTTTGATCAGTTATCGGTGTTGAAGGCTTATATTTTATATAAGAATCCTAAAGATAGCGTACGAACACCCACCTAGTCTAAGACTGGTTTTATCGTTTGTTAGGACGCTCTGTTCTGACTTTTTTATTGTCTAAAAATAATGATTATGCTAGAATATGAACTTATGAGGTGGTTAGGTGCTAATTTTGCCAATTGTAAATAAAAATAGAGTTTTAAATGTACGTATTACCTTAAATAGTGCTTATAAGGTTAGGACAGGGGTAGATATATCTAAAATTTCTGAAAGTGATATTATAGTTAATGGACGATTATTTTCTAAATCTTTTTATAATGAAGGTTATAGTTGTATTGTTGATTTTATTAGGACTAATTTATGTTTATATAGTAAAAAGTTTTTAATTACAACTAAACGTGGTATTAATTCTGAATGTTGTGATATTTATGAAGTGGATTTACCTCCAACTAAAATTAATGATGCATTTGATAGTTTATATGGTAGGGTACTTGTTGATATGCAAAAAGAGATTCCTGGTGTAATAAAAAGTAAATATCTTTCACTAAAAAAAATAGGTTTTGATAAAATTTTTTCTGATGAAAATATTAGCAAAATAAGAAAGGCTGTTTCTAATGGATATAGTAAAAATGATTTTATTAATATATTTAGTGAAAATGAATTAATTGAAGCTTTAAAAATTGTTGAGGCACTTAATATTTTCAATTGTACAGTTGTAAGTGGTGCTTCTATTTTTGAATCTTCGCTTGTTGAAATGATAGATAGTTTTGATAGAATTAATTCTAAAGATACAAAAGGCTTAAATAATTATTATAATATGGCACTTGAAAATAGAGATATTTATGCTAAAATGGCGTATGTGTATAAAGTTGTATATGGTAAAGATTTTAATTTAATACAATCTTTATCCCAAAAGAGAAAAAGGGATATTCAATTAGTTAAGGTTGCTAGTGGGGAGTTGAGTCAGATTGCTTAAATTTTCAAGATTAAGTAAAATAATAGGAGAAGAAGATGTTTTACAACTTAATAAAAAAACAGTCCTTGTTTTGGGCTGTGGTGGTGTTGGTGGATATGTTTGTGAAGCACTAGTAAGAAGTAATATTGGGAGAATTATTATTGTTGATTTTGATATTGTTTCAGAAAGTAATATTAACCGACAAATTATTGCTTTACAATCTACTGTTGGTAGGAAGAAAGTAGATGTTTTAAAGGATAGATTAAATGATATTAACAATTGTTGTGATGTTGTTAAAATAGATGAATTTATTGATGAGAATAATATTGATAAATTATTTGAATTTCATATAGATTTTTTTGTTGATGCATGTGATACAGTGAAGACAAAAAAAGCAGTTATTAATCAGTGTTTAAAAAGAAAAATTAAATTTATTTCTTGTATGGGAACTGGTAATAAACTTGACCCATCTAAATTGGAAATTATTGATATTAGAAAGACAAATAATGATCCATTAGCACGTATTATGCGTAAGTATGTTAAAGATGAAAAAATAACTGATAAAATTATGGTATTATCTTCAAAGGAAGTTCCCGTTAAGATAAGAGACTCTATTCCTGGATCAAGTGCTTTTGTTCCTTCGTGTGCTGGAATTTTTATTGCTAGTTATGTAGTTAGAAAATTATTAAATAAAATATAGTTTATAAAAATAATCCCAATTGATATTAAAGTCAATTGGGATTTAATTGTAATATGTTTTATTTAAATTGTTAAAAGATATAAAAATAATCTTTGTATATATTAAAATTTTCGGTATAATCCTATAGCTTTTCCAAGAATTGTTACTTCATTTAAAATTATTGCTTCCATCGTGTCATTTTCTGGTTGTAGTCTAAAATAACCATTTTCTTTATAAAATGTTTTTACAGTTGCTTCATTGTCTGAATTCACTGCTACTACGGTTTCCCCATTGTGTGCTGTGTTTTGTCGTTCAACGATTAAAATATCACCATCATAAATTCCAACATTAATCATTGATTCACCACTTACTTTTAGTGTAAATATTTCTTTTTTAGAATTTACTAAATATGATGGAAGGGTAAAATATTCATCAGGCGTTTCAATGGCTTCAATTGGATTTCCAGCAGTAACTTTTCCAAGTAATGGAACTTCTACAACATTTTCTTCTTTTTCAATAAATTCATTTGGTACTAATACTTCAATAGTTCTATTTTTACTATTGTCCTTTTTTATGTATCCTTTTTCTTCTAGCTTTGTTAAATGAAAATGAATTGTAGCAGGAGATGAAAGATTGGCTTTAGTGCCTATTTCACGAACTGTTGGTGGATAACCGTTTTTAGCAATTAATTTTTTTATTATATTTAAAATATGTTCTTGTTTTGCTGTTAGTTTTTCCAAAATATATTCCTCCTTATAATTTGAGTTTATCACTCAAATTGTAAAATGTCAAACAAATGTTTTAATTTATATTGACACGAACTAATGTTTGAATTAGAATTAAATTATGATTTGAGAGGAGTGAAATTTATGATATTTGTTAAAGAAAATATTAAGAAAGGGTTAATTATCTTATTAATTTATTCACTTATTACATTTTGTTTATTTATGGCAAGTAATAGAATTCAGAGACTTGAAAATATGAGTGATGTTTTAATGTGTTTATTTAAGTAATGTTAGTTAAAGTCTATTATTTGTGTTATACTAATTTTAGGTGATATATGTGAAAAAAATAATTTTAGTTGATGGAAATAATTTATTATTTCGTAGTTTTTATGCAACTGCTTATCAAGGAGTTATTATGAAAAACTCTAAGGGGTTTCCTACAAATGCTTTATATGGATTTATTAATATGATAAATAAGATTATTAAAGAGGAAAATCCTTCTTATATGTTGGTTGCTTTTGATAAGGGTAAAACGTTTAGACATGATAAATATGAGTCATATAAGGCAGGAAGAGCAGAAGTCCCTGATGAGTTAAAACAACAATTTCCTAAAGCTAAGGAAGTTCTTGATGCAATGGGAATAAAGCATTATGAAATTGATAATTATGAAGCTGATGATATTATTGGTACACTTTCTAAAATTGTAGATATGGAAAGTGAATTTATTGCGACAATAGTAAGTAGTGATAAAGATTTATTACAATTAATTAGTGATGAGGTTACTGTTAAGCTTTTAAAACAAAGTGGTCATATAATGATGACAAAGGATGAATTTAAAAAAATTTATCAAGTTGATCCTATTAAAATGATAGATTTGAAGGCCTTGATGGGAGATCAAAGTGATCATATTCCTGGTGTTAGAGGTATTGGTGAGAAAACGGCAATAAGTTTAATAGCAAAATATGGTAGTATAGATGAATTGTATGATAATATTGATAGTATTTCAGGGAAAACTAAAGAAAAATTATTATTGGATAAAGAAAATGCTTATATGAGTTATGATTTGGCAACTATATATAGGGATGTACCAATTGATTTTACTTTAGAAGATTGTAGATATGTACCAACTGATAATAGTGATTTTATAAAATTATTGGAGGAATTTGAGTTTCATTCATTATTAAAGAAATTTGATTTTACTACTGTTTCCGATATTAATAATTTTTTTTCTTATAATAATCAAGTTATTGATATTAAAAATGTTGATGATTTTGTAGTAAAGGATTTTGCATTTTATTTAGAAACTAGAGGATCAATTTATAGTAAAAGTGATATTCTTGGAATTGGAATTTATGATGGTGAAAATGGCTATTTTATAAATGGTGATGCAATTGTTAAATATAAAGATTTATTTTCTAGTGATGTATGTAAGTTTACTTATGATTTTAAAAAGTCTTTAGTTGTTTTAAATAAGTTGAATATTATATTTAATAATGTTAGCTATGATACAATGATTGCTGCATATTTACTTGATTATATTGTTAAGGATGATATTTCGTTTGTTGCTCAATCATTTGATGAAGAAATTCCTTTATATGAAGATTTATTTGGATCTGATAAAAGACCAAAAGAAGTAGATATAGATGTGTTAAAAGATGTTTGTTGTAAAAAAGCGAGATTTATTTATAATACAAGAGAGAGATTATTAAGGGAATTATCTGAAAATGATGAGTTAGAATTATTTGAAAAAATTGAGATGCCATTAACTAGAGTATTAGCGGATATGGAAATTACAGGGATTAAGGTTGATACTGAATATTTAAGTGAAGTAGAAATAAAATTAAAAAAGGACATGGATGTATTGGAAGAAGAGATATATTCTTTAGCTGGAACAAATTTTAATATTATGTCACCTGTACAATTAGCTAAAGTATTATTTGAAGATTTACAAATTCCATATCCTAAGAAGATTAAAGATAATAAGTATTCAACTAGTAAGGATATTTTAGATAAGATTCGATTTGTAAATCCAATAGTTGATAAGATTTTAGAATATAGAACTTTAGCTAAGTTATATACTAACTATGCAGTAGGATTAAAAGAGGAAGTTAGAGAAGATGGAAGAATTCATACTATTTTTACGCAAACATTGACTAGAACTGGTAGACTTTCAAGTATTAGTCCTAATTTACAAAATATTCCAGCAAGAGATGAATTTTCTAAATTGATAAGAAAAGCTTTTGTAGCTGATGATGAGTCTTGTTTATTATCTAGTGATTATTCACAAGTGGAACTTAGGGTATTTGCTCATATGTCTAAAGCGGAAAATTTAATTAAAGCCTTTGTTGACTCAGAAGATATTCATACAAAGACAGCAAGTGATATTTTTAAAGTTCCGATGAGTGAGGTATCAAAAGATATGAGAAGAACTGCAAAAGCAGTAAATTTTGGTATTTTGTATGGAATAAGTAGTTTTGGTTTGTCAGAAGATTTAGGTATTGATATTGGAACAGCAAAAAAATTTATAGATAATTATTTAGAAACGTATCCTGGTATAAAAGAATATATGGAAAAAGAAAAAGCTGATGCTTATAGTTTGGGTTATGTAAAGACGCTTATGAATCGTAAGAGAGTTATTGAAGAGTTGAAAAGTAAAAACTTTATGATTAGAAGTAGTGGCGAAAGAATGGCTTTGAATACACCAATTCAGGGAACTGCTGCAGATATTTTAAAGAAGGCAATGGTTGAAATATATGAGGAGTTTAATAAGCGTGGATTAAAGAGTAAAATGCTTATTCAAGTACATGATGAATTGGTATTTAATGTTTTAAATAATGAATTGTCAGATGTTCGAAAAATAGTTAGGGATATAATGGAAAATACATTTAAGTTAGATGTTCCTTTAAAAGTGGAAATTGAAGTTGGAAATAATTGGTATGAAGCAAAGTAGTAGAGGTGAAAGATATGCAAAAGAAATTAGAGAGTATAAATGGAAATGAATTTGAATTTAGAGTAGAGGAAAAAGATAATGTTAGTGTTTTATCAGGTGGGTATATTATTACTCCTAGTGGTGATTTTGTAAATGTATTAGATAATGAAGATCATAGCGATGTATTTTCTTGTTATTTAGGTCTTTATTTGGAAAATCCGCAAAGACAAGCAGAGGATACGATTCATGCATTAAGAAGTTTAACTAAATTAAATCATATTTGTTATACAGGCATTAAATTGGGTGATAATTATATCGAGGGAAATAATGAGCAAGGATATGCTTTGCTTGTTTTACCAAGTGATATTTCAGGATTAACATTAGAACAAAAAAAGAGCTGTTTGGATTTTTTTAGAACTAATAAATCTATTTTTGGAAATTATGAAAAAGTAGAATTACAAATTCGTGATTTTGATGGAATGTGTTATACACAAGCAGAATTAACTGATAGATTTACGGCTGATGTTAATTTTTTGAAAAACAAGAGTAGATGAGGTGATTGACAGATGCCAGAAAAACCAGAAGTAATTACGGTAGTTGACAGTTTAAAAAAAAGAATATTGGGTAGAAAAATAACTGCTTGTAATATATATTGGGATAATATTATTGCTTTTCCTACTAGTGAAGAATTTAAAAGAAAGATTGTTAATCAAAAAATTAATGATATTACTACGCGGGGAAAATGGATTGTGATGATGCTTGATAGAGATAGTTTATTAATTCATTTGCGTATGGAAGGTAAATTTATGTTTAGGAAGATTGGCGAAGAATTATCTAAACATGAACATGTTGAATTTATTTTAGATGGAGAAGAGAGTTTTAGATTTCATGATGTTCGTAAATTTGGAAAAATGCATTTAATTTCTAAGACTGAAGTTTTTAGTGTGGAGCCACTTTCAAAAATGGGATTAGAATATAATGATAATAATCTTACAAAAGAATATTTGTATGAAGCTATTCATAATAAGAAGTTACCAATAAAAACGATTCTTCTTGATCAAAGTATTATTTGTGGAATTGGAAATATTTATGATGATGAAATATTATTTTTAAGCAAAATACATCCGCTTAGAAGAGGATGTGAAATTTCGTTAGAGGAATGTGAGTATATTATCAATAATACCCGTGATGTATTAGAAAAGGCTATAAAAAAAGGTGGCACTACTATTAAAAGTTTTACATCGAGTGAAGGCGTGCATGGTCTTTTTCAAAATGAATTATTAATTCATGGAAAAAAAGGGGATTTATGTCATATATGTGGAAGTGTTATTGAAAAAATTACAGTAGGTGGAAGAGGAACTTATTATTGTAGTAAATGTCAAAAATAATTGTTTGAAATTTATTAATATAATTATATTTTCTAGAATTTAATATAAATATTTAATATAAAAATATGTCGAAAATGAGTAAAAAAATATTGAATTTCTCATTTTTTTTGGTATAATTATAATTTGTTTGAGGTGGTATAAATGAAAAAAACAAAAATTATATGTAGTATTGGTCCAGCTTCATGTGAAGTTAATACTATGGAAAAAATGGTTCTTGCAGGAATGAATGTTGCAAGAGTTAATTTTACCCACGCTACATTAGAAGAGAGATTGGCTGTTGTTGACTCTGTTAAACAAGTTAGAGAAAGAACAGGTGCTAATGTTGCAATTTTATGGGATACTAAAGGACCAGAATTTAGATCTGGTGCATTAGAAAACGGAACTATCAATTTAGTTGAAGGAAATACTATAAAAGTAGTTAAAGAAAAAATTGTTGGTAATTCAGAAATGATTAGCGTTAATCATCCTGAGGCTTTGAATAGTCTTAATGTAGGAGATTTACTATTATTAGAAAATGATAAAATGCGTTTACAAGTAATTGATAAATGTGATGATTATCTAAATTGCAAAGTAATAGCAGGTGGAGTATTAGGTGAGAGAAAAAGTATTAGTGCTCCAGGAGTAAAATTAGATATTCCATATGTAAGTGATTTAGATAGAGCAGATATTGAATTTGCTTGTAATCATGGAGGACAATATTTAGCTATTTCTTTTGTTTCTTGTAAAGAAGATGTTTTAGAAATTAAGAAATTATTAAAACAATATAATAGAGAAGATTTACAAATTATTTGTAAAATTGAAAGCGAACTTGGTATTAATAATTTGAAGGAAATTTTGGAAGTTAGTGATGGTGTAATGGTTGCTAGAGGAGATCTTGGAACTGAAGTTTCTTACGCTAAGTTACCAATTATTCAAAAAAGAATTGTTAAGACTTGTCGTGAAATGGGTAAATTGTGTGTAGTTGCAACTGAAATGTTGGAAACAATGATGGAAAATTCAAGACCTAAAAGAGCAGAAACAAGTGATATTGCTAATGCAGTATTAGATGGAACAGATGCTGTTATGTTAAGTGGTGAAACTACTGTTGGAAAACACCCTATTGAAACAGTTGCTGCTATGGCTAGAATTTGTGAAGAAACAGAATATTATGCTGAATTTAATTATATTGATAATGATGCAAAAATTGATTCAATTCCTAAGGCAATAGCAGAAAATGTAGCTGAAAGTTCTAATAGATTAGATGCTAAATTAATTTGTGCCGCAACTATTTCTGGTACAACAGCAAAATTAATTAGTAATTTTAAGCCAAAAGCTCCAATTTTAGCACTTTGTCCTAACGATGAAGCTCGTTATAGATTAGCATTAAACTGGGGAGTTTATACAAAGGTAATACCAATGTTTGATTCAACTGATTCAGTTTTGATGGCAAGTGTTGATGAAGCTAAAAAGTTTATGGAACTTGAAAAAGGTGATAGAATTGTTTTGACCGGAGGTTTCCCAACAACTGGTTTATCACAAACTAATTTAATGAAGATTGAAGAAATTCAGTAAACAATATTATAATAGATGTTAATTTTTGCATATGTAAAAATTTAGAAATTGCTTAATTTATGAAAACATTAATAAATTATTATTGAAAGAAATTTTTCTAATGAACCCTTGAATAAAATTTAATTTATTTTGGGGTTATAATTTTATTATAAACAACTAATTAGCAATTAATTATATATGATGTGATTCATCCTTTTTATCAAAATTATAACTATTTGTATTTGTTAGATAAATGGTTAACAATGACTCCATCAATATATATTAATTTTGATTTTTTAAAGGAAAGTGGTGATGTTAGTGCTATGATTAGACCAGTAGTTTATTTGAATAAAGATTTGAAGATTTGTTGTGGTTCTGGTACTAAAAATGATCCATATATTCTTGAAAGTAAAATTTAGTAGTTATTAAAAAATGGATTCAATTTTTGAATCCATTTTGTTATATTATTTAAATAATTTTTTTAGTTGCCAGTATTGATAATATAATTTTTGAACACCATTTTCTAAGAAATAATAATGTAAAATATAGGGGATAAATAGAATAAATGTAAGTGAAAATAGTAAAAATAGTGTTAAATTATTTAATAATAGGCCAAATAATAAAAATAATACAGATATTAATCCAACGAAGATGGTAACAATAAGATGAATTAATCTTTCATGTTGAAATAGTTTTATTCTAATTAAATGATCTTCTAAAGTTTCTTTTGTAATTTTTTTGTTGTTTATACAATTATCAATTTTTTCTAAGTAATCTTTTAATTCTTTTTTCATAATTTCACCTACATTTTTTCTGTTAGACTTTTATTGTCAAAATTTTGGTTCATTAAAAGTTCATGAATTTCTTCTTCTTTTGTATCTAGATATACTTCTTCAATACGATCTACACGACATTTTTCTGCTTTTATTATTGCATCAACTTTTGTTATTGCATCATCTAGTTTGTCATTTATAACTACATAGTTATATTTGGAAACTTCATTTATTTCTTTGTATGCAATATGGAAACGTTCAATTATTTTATCATTTGAGTCTGTTTTACGATTTTTTAATCTTGTAACAAGTGTTTTTAAAGAAGGTGGCATAATGAAAATAAAAATTGCTTCAGGTATTAATTTTTTTATATTTGATGCGCCTTCAATTTCAATTTCTAATATTACATCGATTCCTTGTTCTATTTTTTCTTTAATTGGTGCTTTAGGTGTTCCATAATAATTTCCAGCATAATTTGTGTATTCTAGGAAGTAGTTATCATTTATTTTTTCTTCAAATTCTTCTTTAGAAACGAAATTATATGTTACACCAGGAATATCGTTTTCTCGCATGTTTCTAGATGTTGTTGATACTGATAACCAAAGATTTTTATTTTTTTCTAATAAGCCATTAATTACACTACCTTTACCACTGCCACTTGGTGCAGAAATAACAATTACTTGTCCTGTTTTTTTTTGTTTAATCATTTTATTCTCCTTTATTCATTAAATTTTTGTATTCTTTATTTATTAGTTTTATTTGTTTTTCTAAATCTAAATTTAAACTATATATCTTGGTAGTTTCAATTTCAAACTCTAACATTGGATCTTTATGGCGATTAATTTTACTTATTATAGGAATGTCTATTTGTTTTTTAATAGTATTTAAATATTTTCTACCTTTAGGTGAAAATCCTAGTAATCTTATATAAGTAATTTTTGAAAATTCTTCTTTTTTTTCTTTAGTAAAATTACATAAAATATGAATTAGCATTCGTGATAATTTATTATAAGTGTATCGTTTACTTTTTATGCGATTAATTAGATCTTCATAAGAAGTGGCATTTACTATTTCTTTTTTTAGTTTTTTATCAATTCCTTCATCAACGGTATTATAAATTGATAAATTTGTTTCTGTTATTATTTTGTATTTAAGTAGTGAAAAATAATCATCAATTTTATGGAGATCATTTAAATAATCCAGTGTAAAAGATGGAACTTGTTTTTTTATTTCATCATTATTTATGATAGCTTTTCTTATTGCTGTTGCACTTGATATTTCATCATTTAATTTTTCTTCATGATAATTATTTGTTCTTTTTATTGTTTGAGGAATAATTTTATATTTATTTTGTTTTATAGTCTTTATATAACTTATTCCAAGTAAATCATTAGGAGCGGTTATTTCTTTATTTGTTAAATCTTTAATGGCTAGTGATATGGCGGTTGGATAATTTTTACCTAATTTTGAATAAATTTTTACCACTTTTTGAAATATAGTGGAATATAAAAAAAGTTCATACTAAAAATCTTAGTACAA
>CALVIF010000007.1 GCA_944329395.1 uncultured Bacilli bacterium
AATCATCAAATGATTTTTTTACACTTTACATAAGCAAAAATAATATACTTTAAATCATCTACTCTGTAGCATAAATATGCATAATTCCAGCAGAACAATCAACTGGTGTAGTTCCAATCAAATTTAATACATTATCTTGCTTTGATGTATTATCTACTCCATATTCATAATTATAATCTGACATCTTAAAAAAAGTTGCTGCGTCCCTTGAAACATTTGCTACTAAATTTGTTGAATTATCCTTATACAAATCAGCTGCCCTCATAAAAGGAATCCCTCTTAAACTACTTCCATCTTTAATTTCTTCAAGTAATTGAACATAATACTCATATTCAGCACCATTCTTTTTAATTACAACAAATGACTCATCTTTTAAATAAGTTCCACCATATGGAGGTTTCTCAAACTCTGAATTATCAAGATAAGCCAAATTCATAATAACACACTTACCATTAGTTGGCTTAACAATCCCTGTATTACTACCTCTAAGTTTATACTCCGCAGTTGTAGCAAGCTTTTTAGCATCTTCCACATAAGTAGCAGCTCTATTTTTAAATAATATACCTGTAACGTTTGGAATAGCAATTACCATAATAATTCCAAGAATGACTATTACCGCCAATAATTCAACTAATGTAAATCCATTTCGTTTTCTTTTCACTTTCTTCACCTACCTTAAAATAATTATAGCAAATAATTACAATAAAAAAATATTAAAATAATATTTTTTTCATATTTTCAATTTCAAGTAAAGTTGTACTAGTATAAAAACCATCATCAAACAAATAATCATATCTAAATAAACTAAATCCATCATAATACTTTAAATTACGCGATATTATTATTTCTTTCATAATAATATTGTTATTATCAATCCACTCATTACTACCACTTTTAGCATATTTATCAATCTGTCCAACTTTGTAAAATGCTAAAGCAATATATAAATCAATAGAATCATTTTTTATTAGATTATTCCATTCATCAGCCACATTTTTAAAAGCCCTTGTTTCATTATAAAATCCATAATATACTTGAGGCATAATAAAATCAACATATAAATCACTACTAAGCCAATTTTTTACATCAGCAAATACTTTATTATAATTATTATCAATATTACCATCTGGACTAATTCCAAATAAGACATCATTCTCAAAACAGACATCATGTACTCTTTTTACCATTTTATTAATAATCATCAAATGATAATCTTCAAAACTAATATGTTCATTTACCTCTAAATACTTTAAATAATCTAAATAGTCTAAATCACCATTAGGATAAAAATAATCATCAAATAAAATTCCATCTAAATCATAATTAGAAACAACTTCTAAAACTCCCTCAACAATCAAATCCTCAACTTCCTGTTTTGATGGATTATAAAAAATCCCATCACCTTCATACAAAAAATCTGTACCAATATATTTATATGCCGGATTTTTTTCACTTATAGAACTAACTGTACTTCTTACTCTATAAGGATTGATCCATCCAAATAAAGAAATATTATTAAGTTTACAAATATTTATAAAATAATCTAAAATATCATATCCAGGATCAACACCTTCATAACTAGAAACCGTACTACTCCAAGGAAAAATATTAGACTTATAAATAGCATCAGAAAAACTCCTAATTTGAACAATTACTGTATTAAATCCCAAACTTTTAATATTGCTAATCATTAATTTAATATTTTCTTTACTAGTATTTACATCCTTATTTTTAATATATTTGTTAAGTTCAATATAACTAATAAATACCGCTCTAAACTCCGAATTATTTTTATTATCATCTACACTATTTACATCTTCTTTTAAATACATATTAATAAGTAAAATAAAAAATAAAATAAAAAAAATAATAAAATATTTTTTCATTAAATCACCAATATTAATATATCAATAATAATTTAAAAAAAATGTCATTTTATATTTTCTTTTTTTATTAAAAACAATTTATTTTTTTGATAAAATCCATAAAAAATATCACTTAAATTATATCCATCTTCCTTTAATTTTTCCCTTAACCATTTTTGATCTTTCTTTATTTGTACTAAAACATCATCCTGTATTTTTCCATCTAATATTAATGGTAAAGGATATGTTCTATCTTTATCATCATCCCTTTTAAATACAGATAATTTACCACTAGTTTCAAGAATCGCATAATCAACTTCTTCCAAAGATTTAATTGACTTAGCTCTAAGTTGAGTAAGTAAATCATCCAAATTATATCTTTGAGCTAACATTTCCTTAAAATTAACTTTTCCCCTATTAATAATAACAGAAGGCTCTCCATCAATTGTATTTCGAATATTTTGATTTTTTAATGTAACTTTTGCTAATAATAATTGTACAACTACTAAAGTAACAACAGGTAAAATGGATAAAAATATATTTTCATCATAATTTTCAATAGCAATTGCCGCAAATTCAGCAATAAATATTGAAACTATAAAATCCATAATTGATAACTCGCCAATTTCTCTTTTCCCCATAAATCTATAAGCAACTGCTATTAAAATATAAAAAATTAAACATCTAAATATAACATTAAAATAATTCATATTATCACCTACTAATATCATTATCTTTTTCATAAATTTTATTCAAAAACATAATATTTATTGAGGTGCATTATGACTTATATAAAAAAATATGGTTTAAGATTATTTTATACATTCCTTTCTATTATGATTTCATTACTTATTATTACAAGCTTATATTATTTTAATCTTATTAATAATAACACATATAAAGTTTTTAAAATTATAGCTATTACAATATCATTATTTATTAATTCATATGTTTTAGGAAAAAAAGCTCAAAACAAAGGATATTTAGAAGGATTAAAACTATCAATTATCATTATAATTATCTTTTTTCTAACAACACTTATAACAAAACAGACAGTAAAATTATCAATTATAATTTATTATTTAATTATATCAATTACGTGCATTTTTGGTAGTATGGTAGGAATTAGTCGAAAAAAACAAATTAAGTAAAAATAAATACTTCTAATTTTAGAAGTTTTAATTATTGCCAAACAAAAAAGGAGATTAATAATTTCATTATATCTCCTCATTATAAATTCAAATTAATTTCCCTGCTAATTAATTTGATTTCTTTTTTTGTTATAAATCTTTTCCAAATATAATTTCTAGGTAATACCTTCAACAATATTTCGCGAGATAATAATTCTCTTTTATAATATTCATCAAATAAATTTCCTTTTTTCTCTAAAAATATTGGTCCAAAAAAATATTCCCTTTTAGAATAATTTTTTCTACCTCTTTTAAAAACAATTATCTGATATATAAATTTCTTTTCTTTAACAAATTCCTCATTATGAATATAAAATCCATTCTTTGTTAAAAACATTTTAACATCAACCTGATAATTATTAGGACTAAGTATTATTGTATCTACTTTCTTTAAAACTTCCAAATTCCTTTTGAAAATTCCAATTATATTACGCCCGCCCATTCCAGAAATAATAATAGTATTAATCTCATCACTATATACATCTAAACCATTTCCTAACCGAACCTCAATCTCATCCTCTAATCGTTCATTTTTTATATTTTGTTTAGCTATATTCAGTGGCCCTTCAGCAATATCACTAGCAATAGTTTTTATATTTAGATTTCTTTTTACTAAATAAATATCCAAAAAAGCATGATCGCATCCAACATCTAAACAAAAGGAATTAGCTTCTACTAAATCCCCAATTTTTTTTAATCTATCATTTATCTTCATTAATCAGTTAAAAAATCCTTTAATTTTCTAGAACGAGAAGGATGTCTTAATTTGCGAAGCGCTTTAGCTTCAATTTGACGAATACGCTCACGAGTAACACCAAAAATTTGACCAACTTCTTCCAAAGTTCTACATTGTCCATCATCAAGACCAAAACGAAGACGCAACACTCTCTCTTCACGATCAGTTAATGTTTTTAACACACCACTAAGTTCTTCTTTTAACATCTCAACTGTTGCATATTCCTCTGGACCAACTGTTCTCTCATCCTTAATAAAATCACCTAAATGAGAATCATCTTCCTCACCTATAGGAGTTTCTAAAGATACAGGATCCTGTGAAATCTTATATACTTCACGCACTTTATCTATAGAAATACCAAGTTTTTTTGCAATTTCTTCATCTGTTGGTTCACGATTCAACTCTTGAGTTAGTTGTCTTTGAATTCTTGCCAATTTATTTATCGTCTCAACCATATGAACTGGTACACGAATAGTTCTTGCCTGATCAGCAATTGCACGAGTTATAGCTTGTCTTATCCACCAAGTAGCATAAGTTGAAAACTTATAACCTTTAGTTGGATCAAACTTATCAACAGCTTTCATCAAACCAATATTTCCTTCTTGAATTAAATCCAAAAATAACATTCCACGTCCAACATATCTTTTTGCAATACTAACAACTAAACGAAGATTTGATTCAGCAAGCATTCTTTTTGCTTCTTCGTCCCCCTTTTCAGCTCTTTGAGCATATTCAAATTCTTCATCTGAAGTAAGCAAATTAATACGACCAATTTCCTTTAAATACATTCGAACAGGATCATTAATCTTTACATCCTTAGATAATGTAATACTTTCAACTTCAATATCAGCTGTAATCTCCTCACCACTAACATCATCAGAACCATCTTCAGCTACAATATCAATATCAGCTTCAACTAAAGCATTATATAATTCATCAAGTGAATCACTATCAACATCTAAACCTTTTAACTCATCAGCTAATTGTTCATAGGTAATATAACCTTGTTTCTTACCCTTCGCTAGTAACTTATTTTTTCTTTCTTCTAAAGTTTTAATTTCTCCAACCATAGTCTATTCTCCCATTCTTAATTTTCTAATTTTCTCAACAATTTTAGCTTGTTCTAATGGATCAACTTCCTTTTCCATCAAAAGAATCAATCTTTTTATTTCCTGATTACGTCTTTCTTCATTAATAACTTTAAAGTATAAATACAACTCATCAGTACTAGTATGCTCACTATAATTATCAACTAAAATAGAATTTAATAAAATTAGAATATCATCTTTATCTTGAACATAAGTATAAAAATCAGGAACATTTATATATCCATACCTTTTATAAAAATAAATTATTTCACTAGATAAAATTCTACTTTTTTCACTAGGAAAAACTATTTTTTCCTTCTCAACTAATGAAATAATCCAATCATTATTAAGCATAAAATATAAAACTTGTTCAACTGCTTTGTCATACTTTGTTTTTTTCTTTATTTCTTTTTTAACAGGTAATTCAATCTCTTTACTCACATCTTTAAATGTCACTAAATCATTTAACCGTTTTTCCAGTGTATTATAACCTATATCAAATTCTTTTGCAAGTCTTTTTAAAACTATTTCTACTCTAATCGAATCATTTATTTTAGTCATTTCCTTCAAAACAAGATTAATATAATTAGCCTTTTCTTCATCACTTCTAAAATCAACATTAGACCTTAATTGTTGCATTTTAAAATCACTGTAATTAATAGCATTATCAATTAAACCTAAAAATCTGTCTTTTCCCTCACTCAAAATAAATGTATCCGGATCATTATCATTAGGAAGAGCAACAATTTTAACTTCAATGCCTTGACTAAACAACATCTCACCAATACTAAGCATCGCCTTTATTCCGGGTGAATCACCATCCAAACAAAGAATTATATTATTAGAAAGTCTCTTAATTAATGCAACCTGATTATTTGTCAAAGCTGTTCCCATAAGAGCTACCGTATTTTTTATTCCAATAGTACTAGCTCTTATAACATCCATAAATCCTTCCATTATAATAACACTTTTCTTAACACGACATTCTTCCTTAGCAATATGATAATGATATAATAATTCACCCTTTTTAAAAATTTCTGTCTCCTTAGTATTCAAATACTTATTTTGTCCATTATCTTTATATATACGTCCACTAAAGCCTACTACTCTACCAGAAACATCATATAAAGGAAACATAATTCGATCAATATATATATCATGATCATTACTAGATAGACCAATTTTATTTAATATTGATAAATCATATTCTTTCTTTAATAATAGATTAGTTAAATCATCTCTACTATCAAGTGCCAATCCAATTTCAAATTCTTTAATTATTTCATCATTAATCATACGACTATTCAAATATTGCCTAGCCATTTTTCCCGCTGTACTAAACAAATTATTTTGAAAATACTTAACACTAAAAGTATACGCATCATACAATCTATCAAATTTAGTGTTTTTCTTCTTTAAAGAAATATGAGAAACATCTATCCCTACTTTATTTCCTAAATAATATAAAGCCTCTTTAAAATCAATATGTTCATAATTCATTAAAAAGGTAAAAACATTACCCGTTGCATGACAAGAAAAACAAGTATATATTTGTTTTTCTCTAGAAACACACATAGAAGGATTAGAATCATCATGAAAAGGACAAACACAGAAAAAATTTTTCCCTCTTGATACTAATGGTATACGTTCACCAATAATGTCAACAATATCAACTTTGCGTCTTATTTCATTTGCTAAGTCATTATTCATTGACACCACTCCTCTTACAAAAACTAACTTTAATTATATCACGTTTTCTAATAAAATTCCATAAATAATAAAATATATACTATTAAATAAATCATTTCAAAAGCTAATTTTTACAAATAATATTTTATATATTTTTACTACAAATATAATAAAAATAACAACATCAAACTCTATCTTTTAACATATGAATTGGGCTTGTAAAAACCAAGTGTTCTAATTTTTCCATTAAAAAATTGTATAAAAGCTTCAAAATCAATAGGAGCTGTTTTATTTATCCCTACAAGACTCGGATTATCTGTTTTAATAATACTTCTAGCACGACATACCCCTTTATAGTTACGCACAAAACTTGCATAAGTAAATCTTGCAAGTTTATTAACCTCTTCAAAATCATTTATTTCTACTCTACTTAAAAGAACATAAAACAAACCACGATAATTTTCAGTAATTTCTTCACCTAATTCAATTAAACTTCTATTTTTATCATAATAACTAGGCTTAAAATAAATATTTTTCTTACAATATTTTCCTAAAAGCATTGAAATAAATTGATTTCTATCATTACTACGTTTATCCTCTTTCAAAGAAGATAAAACTTCTCCCAAATGATTATACTTATCAAATAAAAAATTTACAACATCACTTCGAAATTCTACTTCAGAAACATCATATAAATCATATTCCAATTCAATTTTTTTTATTTTCTGCTCCATTGTCATCTAACAACACCCCCATTTACAGCTCCTACTTCTAAAATTTATTACAATAAAATATAAACATATTCTACTAATCATACTAATTTTTGTCAAATAAAAACAAAATGTTTCAACATTTTGTTCCTATTTATATCTACTTTTTTTCTTAACTTTACCTTTTATTTGATATCCAAATCTTCTATTTAAACAAATTTCTAGTAGAAAAAGTTCTTCAATACAATGCTCATAATCTCCAGCAATTAGTGCTTTATTATAATTTTCTTGTTCTTTATCAGACATTCTGCAAGAAGCACTACAACAACTCAAATTATAACCATTTCTTTGATAAGCATTAATCACAAGTGATTCCCTTACTCCATCACACAACATAACACGCTCTATACAATTATCATCACTATATCCTTGTAAAGAAAGCATATATTTTCTAGAATTATTTGAAGAAACTTCCCACACTAAAACATTGTTTAATTCTAATACTTCCATCCTATCATCTTTATTATTACTGCCACTACTATCGCTAATACTACCTGTATAGCTCATAATCACGCATCCTTCCTGTACAATTATATGTAATTTAATTACATTATTTCTAAAAAAGTACAGCAGTAATAATATAACAAAAAACTTTGCAAAATGCAAAGCTAAATTAAAGATTTTCTCATAAATGTTTCAACATTCTTGTCAATATAAACATCTATCAATCCCTTATTAACAATTTTAACAAACCCTAAACCATTAATAACTAAGTCTTCATCATACTTAACCGCATAAGTAATTTTGCTTAACTCTTTTAGTTCATTTTTATTACTAGCATTAAGAAGCCTTTTTACTTTTAAATCATTAGATACAAATAACGTAAAACTATTTTTCTCTCCTTCAATATAATCAATTCTAACAATATCTTCAATAATAATTGACTGATTAGGCTTTAATTGAAAAGTCTTTGGTTTAATTTCTTTTCTTGGAGATATTTTTTTAATCATACTTGGATCAATATGATTTAAAATTGACCCAGTATCTACAAGACCAGGTGTATCAATAAGTGTCAAATATTCATTAATTTCAATACTAATAGTATTTAATGTAGTTGAAGGAAGTGGCGACATGGTTAACTCTTGAACATTAGTAGAATAATTTTGAATAAGTTTATTAATCAAACTAGATTTTCCAGCATTAGTATGTCCAACAACATAAACTTTCTTAGATGTCTGATAAAGTTTTATTTTCTTTAATAAATAATCTATATTATAATTTTTATTTACACTAATTACAATTACTTCCTCAAAACATATATTCTTCTCTTCCAAATACTTAATTAATTTTGTCTCTTTAACAGATTTAGGTAATACATCTTTTTTATTTAATACCAAAATCATCTTATTAGAAATAATATTTCTAATTTGCTCTATATTTTTTTCAAGATTTAATAAATCAGTAATATACAAAACTAAGTCCTTAGTTTCACCAACACTTTTTAAAATATTTAAATATTCCTCATTTGATTTAGTAACTACTTGATATTCACCATAATTTTTCATTCTAAAACATCTTTGGCATATATCATTTTCCAAACTAGTTGTATATCCTTCCTGTAAAACATTCTGGTCCTGTAAAACAATTCCACATCCACTACAAGTTTTAATCTGTTCATCATTATTCATAATATTTACCTCTTTCAAATACCCCTCTTTTTTGATAATGTTTAATAATTCTATATTCTATTTTTCTATTTAATCCAGTTATTTTTAAATCTTTTTCTCCTAAAGGATCTACTAATATAGTCATTATCTTAAATCTATTACCAGTTAACACATCAGTTACTATTTGATCCCCAATCATTACCATTTCCTTTTTTTTCAAATTATATTTTTTCTTTATCTTAATTAAATTTCTAACCGATGGCTTTAATCCAAAAGAAAATCCACCAATTCCAAGTTCACGTAAATAAGGAGTTAATCTTTTTTTAGTATTATTTGAATTAATAAGTATCAAAAAATCTTTTTGTAATCTTCTAAGCAATTTTTTTACCTGCCTCGGGCACTTTTTTTGACTAATTAATCCAAGCGTATTATCTAAATCAAATATTAAACATGTTATTCCCAAATCTTTTAATTTTTGATAATCAATTTCAAATATATTCTTACGATACATTGTTGGTTTAAAAATATTCATTGCACCACCCATAATAATTATATACTATTTTTCTCATTTAGTCTAATTATTTACCCTCTGCGTAATCATTTCAGTACTCATAGTTATATTTTCAAAAGTATAACCATTTTCTTTACCATAACGAATTATAGTTCTCAATGCATCACGAGTATAAGTCTTAATATCATGCATCAAAACCATATTAACCCTGTTCTTTGATAAACTTTTTATTACATTATCAGCAATTTCAGAAGCAGTATGTCCTCCAGCTTCCGCATCACCAGCTGAAACGTTCCAATCATAATACCGATATCCTCGTTTCAATACCTCACCAGTTAAGTTCGACATAATTCCCTCACAAAACTTTCTACTAACAGTATTACTCGAACCACCAATAAACCTGATAATTTTAGATTCTTCACCAGTTATATTTTTTACTCTATTAGAAACAATATCTAAATCATGAAAATAAGAATCAACACTTGAATATACTAGTGAATAACTATGACTAGCTGAATGAAGCCCTATTGTATGTCCCTCATCATATGCTCTCTTTATTAAATCATCAGGCCCACTATTAGTTACAAAAAATGTTGCTTTAACCCCTTCCTCCTTTAAAATATCCAATATAACATCAGTAGTCCCACGTTTTGGTCCATCATCAAACGTCAAATAAATAGTTCCCTTTTTATTTCGTTCTGATACAATAACAGTTCTTTTTATACTAGCTTTATTACCAGCTTTATCACTAACACTATAAACTATATCATAAGTTCCAGCAACATTAACATTTACCATTCCCTCAGTAATAACAGCATCTGTTAAATCATCACAATTATCAGTAGCATTAACACCTAATTCATTATAATTATCCCCAATAAAAACATAAACCAAATCACTACCATTTAAAGTTATAATAGGAGCAGTCTTATCTTCGTAAATAATTTTTTGTTTAACAGAAGCTTTATTTCCATGCTTATCAATAACAGAATAAATTATCTCATTATTTTTATTTTCAACAACAACATTATCTGAAACATCACCATCAAAAGCATCAATAGCAGTAAATTTATCACGAGAAAATTTCTCTCCCGGACAAACATACACAGTATCATCGCTATCTAATTTTATAACTGGAGCAGTCTTATCAGTAATTTTAACTTTCCTAACAACCTTTCTTTTAAATCCTCCAACATTAACCATATATTCTACTTCATAATTTCCAAGTTTCTTAGAGTTAATATTATTTTTTACAACAACCTTATCAGTAATATCATCATGTAAAAAATAAGCAGAATAACCTTCCTCAACATATTTATCTAAATAATCAAGCTCTACAAATCTTGAACCTTTTAACCTAATATTAGGCATCAAAAGAAAATTATAAATTAAAATAGCTATGATAATTAAAATAATTAAAATACTAAAAAAACAAATTTTCTTCTCATACATTTGAAAAAATTTTTCTAAATTATTTCTCCTACCATTACAATTCACTATTATCACATCCACTACTACAATTATAAACACAACTTAAAAATTTGTCTATGAATTGAAATTAATACTTATTATCTTTTATAAATTCCCGTAAAATTTTCATCAAAGCCCTTTTTTCTATCCTAGATACATAACTACGAGATATTCCCAATTTTTTTGATATAATTTTTTGCGTTTCTTCATCACTATTATTCAATCCATATCTCCTAGTTAGTATCTCCCTTTCTCTAACAGTTAATACATTCATATATTTATTTAATAACTTAATTTTATCCTTTAAATCAATATCCTCTAAAAAATCAACATGAGGTGTCTTTAAAACATCCATAATAGCAATTTCATTTCCCTCTTTATCATATCCAATCGTCTCATTTATTGATATATCATTAAGATAACGATTATTACTTCTAAAATACATAAGTATTTCATTTTCAATACATCTAGCACAGTATGTTGTTATTTTAACCCCTTTATCTAAAGAAAAAGTATCAACCCCTTTTATCAAACCAATTGTTCCAATACTAATTAAATCATCACTGCCCACCAATTTACTATCAAATTTCTTTGCAATATGAGCAACAAGTCGTAAATTATGTTCAATTAATTTATTTCTAGCATCAACATCTCCCTCCATCTTCTTTAATATACATAAATTTTCTTCACTAGCAGACAATGGTTCGGGAAAAACATCATTAGAGTATGAACCAGTTAAACAAAATAAACCTTTTAATAATTCAAAAAAATTAAAAAACATATAATCCTCCTATAGAATTATATGTCAAAAATTGTAAATTATTTTTTAGCAAATTTACTTAAAAATAATTTTTTAAAAGAACTTAAAAAATCCTTATTCATTAAAAACGCATAAATAACTACAACAATTAAATTTAAAATATTTAATATCATATTTTTTTGATAATATAGAAAAATAGAAAAACAAAAGATTATAACTGTCTTAATAACTAACCCTTTCTCATATCTAATCTTAATATATTTTTTTAAATCAATATGCCTGTATATCATCATTACAAAATAAGAAATAGCCGTTGATATAGATGCTGCATATAACCCTATATGTTTAATAAATAAAACATTTATCAATATATTAATAACAGCACCTAATATTGAAACAACAGCAACTTCCTTAGTCATTTTCTTTGCAATATAAATAGCACTATATAAACATATAACAACATTAAAAACAGCTCCTAAAATTAAAATTGGTATCTGATCAAATGCTGCATTATATTTACTATTAATAAGTAATGGAAAAACAAATGGTAAGCCAGCTATCATTAAAACTCCAATTGAAGTAAATAACTTAGTAACAGTATTAGATATATCTGAAAAAAACAAATCACGATCAGCACTATTTATATGTAAAGCAGCGCTCTCACTCCAACTTAAATTAAATATTCCAAGTAAACTTGAAAGAATAGTAGGAAATTTATTACTTACAGCATATAATCCATTCATTGCTGTTCCCAAAAACCATGAAATAATAGTTCTATCAGACACATTAACTATCCACCAACTGACTCCATTAGGAACAAGAGGAATTGAATAATGATACATTTCCTTTACTAATTTTTTATCTACTAACTTAAAATCAATTAATTTATAAAGTTTCAATCTTACAAATAAATATAAAGCCCCTAAACCATTGGCAAGTGCCATTGAAATAATCATTCCCATCGCACCTAATCTTAAAACTGCAATTAAAAAAATATTAGATACAATGGTAAATGCTCCAGTAATAAGACAACTAATAGAATAATCAAGTGTTCTGCCTATACCACGTGAAATTTGTAAAAAATTACCAGATAATGTACAAATAACTATATCTATTAAAATTAACCATCTAAAATTAATATTCCAAAATGATGTAACAAGTACATAGAAAAAGATAAATATACTAAGTGCTAGTAATAATATAAAAAAATTATTACTCATTAATTTCTTTGTTTTACCATTATTATTTCGACTATCAACTAAATATCTAAAAATACTCATTTCAAGTTCTAAAGTTATAATTGGTACTAATAAAGTAACATAAGTTGTTATTAAATCAACTATTCCATAATCCTTAGTCGCTAAATATCCTGTATAAAGTGGCAGTAAAAAAAATGAAATTAATTGTGTACAAACTTTACCACAAAATATAATAATTGTATTTTTCATTAAAGCTGTTTTTTTACTCATCTTTATTCACCTCTAATACGATTATAAATATATTTATATATCATAATCCCAGTAAAAGAGCCAAAAGTATCCAATAAAACATCACTTATCTGTGCACTTCTTCCTGGAATAAATGACTGATGAAACTCATCACTACATGCATATAAAAAAGCAAGAAATAGTGATAATAATACCATTTTTTTTGAAACAATACCAAACTCACTACAAAAACTAATTAAAAAAATGCCCAAAACAAAATAAACAAAAAAATGAGCCCCTTTTCTAACCGGAGTAACTAAAAAATCAATCCATTTTTCCCTTTCAATATCATTTAAATCTTTATTTAAAACAAACTCAACGATATTTATAATTACACTATCACTCTTTTTAGTTGAAACTGTTGAAGAGTCATTAGAAAAAGAAAAAATTAATATCATCCAACCAATAATTAAAAGAAACTTTATAATTTTTCGCATCAGTAATTCACCTTATTTAAATATATCTAAAATACATAAAAAAAGCAAGAATTACTACTACGTAATTGTCTATAGCATTTCTATTAATTACTGCTTTATTATAATATAAAAAAATAAAGAAGCACATTCATTGTGCTTCTTTATTATCTACAAGAACTATGTCCATCATTGCCTCGACATAAAAATAAAATTATAAATACAATTAAAATAATCCAAAGCCAAGAGTTATTATTGTTGTTATTGCACCCACAACCATAACCTCCAGTATAATACATGAAATACACATCCTTTCCCTATATTATATTTTAATAAATAAACAAGCTCTATTATAAACGCCCAAAAAAAGTGTTAACTATTAACACTTTCCTTTATACATCTATCTTCAACAGCTTTATATGCTTCTTCAACATCATTAAAAAATATTGTTTCATTTTTTAATTTTTGATAAGTTTCATTCCCCTTACCCAATATTAATACAATATCTTTATCACCAGCCATATTAATTGCTTTTCTAATTGCTTCTCTTCTATCGACTACAATTTCATAATTATCATAATTATCCTTTATATCACTAATCATCATTTCAATTATATCTCTAGGATCTTCACTTCTAGGATCTTCATATGTAAATATAGCATATGAAGCATTATCACAAACAGTCTTTCCCATAATATGTCTTTTTTTATAATCTCTTTCACCAGCTGAACCAATAACTACAATAGATCTATTTATATCAAGAGTATGAACAAAATTTAATAACTTTGCTATACCATTAGGCGTATGAGCATAATCAATCATTACGTGATATGGTGCATCAATATCTAACATATGAAGTCTTCCATCAACCTTAATATTTTTTACTTTATCAAGCACATCCTCTAATTTAAATCCCAATGCTAAAACACTAAGTAAACCAGCTGCAAGATTATAAACATTAAAATCACCAAGTAAAGGACTCTCTACTGAAAATTGCTCTCCACAATATTTAAAATCTATAAAAGTTCTATCAGGACAAATTCTATAGTTAACTATCTGTAAAGTATTATCACCATTCATTCCATAAGTTAACACTTTACCATTACATGAAGACTTAACTCTTTCGAATAATTCGTCATCAGAATTCAAAACGCAAAATCCTTCTTTTTTTGTTTGCTTAAATAATTGTAATTTACACTCAACATAATTTTCAAAACTTCCATGAATATTTAAATGCTCACTTGTAATATTAGTATAAACACTTAAATCATACATAACAGACTGTAATCTTCCCCTAAAAAAAGCTTCACTGCTAGCTTCCATTACCGCATATTTACAATTAAATTTTACAAATTCTGACAAATATGCATACAACTTATCAGCATCCGGCGTAGTATTAGGATTATCACCAGAAAATCCAGCGCAATTTCTACCATTTGTTCCTATATATCCACATAAATCACTACCTATCAATGTTTGAATAATAGTTGAAACACTTGTTTTTCCATCAGTTCCAGTAACACCAATCATTTTCAAAGAATGATCTGGATAATCGTAAAATTTTTGACATAAAAAAGGAAATTCCTTATTAGTATTATCAACTTTAATAACTGGTACACTTTTATTATTAATATCCTTACTAACTAATATTGCTGCTGCACCATTCTTTATTGCATCATCGATAAAATCATGCCTATCAGCCGTAACTCCCATTGTACAAACAAACAAATCACCATTAGTAACTTCCTTTGAATTTATTTTTATAGAATTAATTGGAATATCAAATCCTGCACTTGGATATAATTCATTTAGTTTTTTCATTTTCCTCACCTAAAACAATTATACAATATTTCTTTACAAATATAAACATACAAAAAAAGGTAATTACTTGCTTATCTAAAAAAATTGAGATAAAATGAAACAAGGTGATAAATATGAAAACAATAATAATTGGCGCAGGAAGCGATTTAGGTGTTCACATTGATGGAGCACATTTAGGCCCTGTTCAATTAATAAATGATCTTAAAAGCTTTTACCAAGGAGAAGAAGCGATTTTTCTACAAGATTCAGATATCATAAAAAGTAGAAATTTATCTGATAGAAGAAAAAATGAATATGAAATAGATAATTTTAATACTGCATTATATAAAGGCATTCTTGAAAAAATGAAAGAAGATTACTTTCCAATCTTAATAGGTGGAGATCACTCTGTAGCTGCAGCATCAGCTCTAGCAAGTGCAAAAATTCATGAAAATATTGGAATAATCTGGTTTGATGCTCACGCTGATTACAATACATTTGACACAACCGTAAGTGGAAATATGCACGGACTAACTTTAGCAGCAATTACAGGATATAAAAATCACGAATTACGCTATTTTCATGACGGAAATATTATTCAAACATCAAAAGCTGTAATCGTTGGTGCAAGAAACATCGATCCATGGGAAAAAGATAACTTAAAATATTCTGGTATTACAGTCTTTACGGATCAAGACATAAAAGAAAAAGGAGTAGAAGTTATTGTAGAAGAAGCATTTAAAATTGCAACCGAAAGAACAAAAGGAGTACACATAAGTTTCGACCTAGATTTACTTGATCCAGAAATAGCTCCAGGTGTTTCAGTTCCAGAATTTAATGGTATTTCAGAAGAAGAAGCACTTGAAATTAATAAAATAATTCTAAAACATATGAATAAAGTAGTTTCTTACGATCTAGTAGAATTTAACCCATTACGTGATAAAGATCGTAAAACAGAACAAATAGCACTAAACTTAGTAGCTCAAATAATTAAAGGAGTAGAAAACAAATATAAGCCTCCAAAATTCTAAAGATAAACACCAAAATTTATGCATACAAAGCATAAATTTTTATTTTGAAAACAAAAAAAGAGATAACATATCTCTTAATAATTTCTATCCCTTAAAAAAGGTGGAATATCCAAATCGCCATCACCAGTTTGAGAATCATCTTGCAACATTTCTGGACTATGATACTCGCTAATAGGTGTAGCAACTCGTCTATTAGGCGTTACATTACTAAACACAGGTTGAGACTGCTCACTAACCTGTTGAGCTTTTTTATTTTTCTCAAAACCAGTTGCAATAACTGTAACAATAACCTCATCAGATAAATTTTCATTAATTACAGATCCGAAAATAGTATTAATATCTGTATTGGCAGCTGCTCTAACTACTTCAGCCGCTTGTTCTGCTTCAAACAAAGTTAAATTTACTCCACCTGTAATATTTATAATAGCATCAGTTGCACCTTCAATTGATGTTTCAAGAAGTGGTGAAGAAACAGCCTGTTTAGCAGCATCTATTGCTCTATCTTCTCCCATACCTATACCTATACCAATAATTGCTTGACCACTTTTTTCCATTACTGCCTTAACATCAGCAAAATCCAAATTTATAAGTCCAACAACAGCAATCAAATCTGAAATACATTGAACACCACGACGAAGTACATTATCAACTTCTTTAAAAGCCTCAGCCATTGGTGTAGATCTATCTATAATCTCTCTCAATCTATCATTTGGAATAATAATAAGAGTATCAACATGCTTTTTTAACTCTTCAATACCAGCCAAGGCATGTTTCATTCTTCGTGGTCCTTCAAAAGAAAATGGTTTTGTAACAATTGCTACTGTTAAAGCCCCTAATCCTTGAGCAATTTCCGCAACAACAGCTGCAGAACCAGTACCAGTTCCGCCACCCATTCCACACGCAATAAAAATCATATCTGCACCAGTAAGTGCTTCTTCAATTTCTTTTTTTGATTCAATAGCTGCTTCTTTTCCTATAGTTGGATCAGCACCAGCACCTTGACCATCAGTTAATGATACTCCCATTTGAATTTTAACATCAGCTTTAGATTGATTTAATGCTTGCTTATCTGTATTTGCCGCAATGAATTCTACGCCTTTAACACCAGACTCAACCATTCGATTAATAGCATTTCCTCCACCACCACCTAAACCGATGACCTTAATTGTTGTAACCATATCCATTTCTAATCCGCCTAACATACCTAGTCCTCCTTAATTATCAAAAAAATGTCCAAACACTTTATTTACTATATTATCGTTAGTTACTACTTTTTTATTCGAACTGATTAAATTATCTTTATCAGTTTCACTAATCATGCTTACATTCTTTCCCCTAAGAGAAATTTTTTCATCAAAATATTTTAATACACCTAAAGAACTACTATATTTATTATGTCTAATTCCCATAACATCTATATTGCACACTTTAGCCTTTAAGTCAAACACGTTATCAACAATATATTGAAAACCTGCTAATTCACTCAAACCACCTGTTACAATTATATAACGTATTTCCCTTTTTGTTAAGTTTTTTATTTCATTTTTAGCAAGTTTAAGTATTTCATCCAATCGCGATTGAACAACCCGTGAAGCACTAACTTGAGAAATCTCTAAAGCCTCATTACTATTAGACTTGCACTCAATAACATCATTTAAATCAGCATAACTTGCTACAGCTACTGCAAATGTTTCCTTTAGTTTTCTTGCTTCATCTAAAGAAATCTTAAAAATATATGATAAATCTTTATCAACATTAAAACTCCCAATCGGAATAACAGAATTCTTAATTTGAATTCCCCTATTAAATACAGAAACATTTGTTGATAGCTCTCCAATATTAATAATAGCCCCAACTTCCCTATCATACTTTTCATTTTTTATTGTAAAATAATCCCCTGTTGAAGCATATGCAATATCTATAGTTTCTAACCCACTAAGTTTTAAAACCTCAAGTATTCTATATAAAGGTTCTTTAGGTAAAGTACTAACTACAACCTTTGATTCTAAAACCTTACCAGGAAGTCCTTTAGGATCCTTAATATTCTCTATATCATCAACCTTAAAATTAATAGGACTTGCTGTAACCACTTCATACTCATCATCTATATGACCAGTCAATGCATCTTTAAGTACTGCTCTTACATCTTCACCAGTAATAGCATCATAATCAATTACATCACAAGAACCAACTACAATATTCATTGTACATCCCTCTGGAGGAACAACAGCAATAACTTTGACAATTTTAATACCTAACATATCATTAATCTGCTTCATCGCATTCCTTACAGAACTAACTGCAAGTTTAGTATCCTCAATCTGCCCATTCCTAATTCCATTAGACTTGCTACTAACAGAAGCTAATGTATGATAAACATTGTTTTGTTTAACTACAACAACTACTTTAATACTATTAGTTCCCAATTCAATACCAGCATAAACATTATCCACAGTCAGCAACTCCTATTCTTAAATTTTATTATACAATAGATTTTTTTAATTGTCCAAGTCTTTATTAAATTATTCTACATAATAAACATTATAACCATATTTAGAATCAATTTTTATACCATTTAAAAGTACATAATCAACAACTTTTTTTGCAAATTGTGAATATTCATATGTACTATTATAATCATCCATACACACAATAAAAATTTGCTTTTCCATATCCTTTAAACGATTAATCATCTTATTAACTCCATCATAACCAAAATTACCATATAACATAACATCAAAATAATCAAGTTTCCTATTATTAATTATCTTATATTGCATATTAAAATAGCTCAAAACAACTGCATCATCATAACTATTTAAAAAATCATTAATTTTTAACAATTTTTCATAATTATCTCTAGCATGTACATAATACTCAAAATGTCTAAACTTAGATGTAAAAACAGGATTATAGCTTAATGCAACCCTAAAAGAAGAAATTAAAGCTAAAAATATTATAATAAAACTAAAAAAGATATTATAAAACATTAACCAATTAAAATATGGAAATAGCATCATTAAAATAGAACAAAAAAATAACGGAAAATGACAATAATCAAATAAAGGAACTGTAAAGAAAAAAGTAAAAACCAAATACAAATTCTTAATATCTTTCCTATCTTTATAAATTAAATAAAATGCTAAAAATAATAATAATATTGAAAAATAAAAAATTAAACTAAATGGTTTACCATTGCTAGTAGAAAAATCTAATAAACCTAAAAAACATAAATCAATAAAGCTAAATAATGCTTTATTAATTATTAAATAAACAAGAAAAATACTACAAGGAATCAAACACCCTAAAACCCTTCTCATTATTTTTTTCAAATCACCAAAATAATAAATTATAGTTGGTAAAATAAAAAAGCAACCAACTGTATGTTTAGAAAGAATGGCAAGGCCAATAAAAAAGCCAATTAAATAGTCTTTATCGCAATGTTTTTCCTCTAAATATAATATTATTATTAACATAGAAAAACACATAAAATTATATGTTGCTAATATCCCATAAAAATTTAATCCTATTAAAAAGGCCAAAATTAAATAACTCTTTTTACCATACAATTTATCTAAAAAGAAAAAAGTAATAGTAACTAAAAGAGCAAATTCTAAAATAAAAACTAAATAATTATTCCAAAACAATAAACCAATTGCACTATAAAAAGCAAATAAAGGTGTCGAAATAGTATTAAAATCTAAATATGGAACTTGTCCCTTTGCAATAGCATAACTAAATCCATAATTTGCAAGTGGATCCCCATATGAAATCCCAAATCCAAAAAAACAATAAATTGAAACAATTAATAAAAAAATAACAATATATTTAACTAAACCTATATTTTTTATTTTACTTAATCTCATAAATCAAATAATTTCCCTTCTTCTCCAAAATAACACCATTTTCTATTACATACCGTAAAACATTCTGATCAGTTTGTTTATTACTACCAATCTCTTCTTTATCAACAAAAAAAACACAGTTTTCTTTTTTCTTAATAACTTTAAGTAATTTTTCACTACCATTATATCCCCAATTACCAGTATTAATTAAATCCAAATAGTCAATTTTTAAGTCATTAATTATATTAAAATAATAACCATCAGCACTCAAAAAAATAATTTCTTTATCATCATATTTTTCTATTAATTGATTAATACTATCAGAAAATTGAATATATTTACCAGTTAAATATCTATATTCAAAATATTTAATATTATTAGGATAAATAACTTTTCCATCAATTCTATAATACAAATTAATTATACATAAACCAATTAATAATAAAAAAACAAATAACCTTATATTTAAATAAATTTTAAAATCAGTTTCTAAAAAGACAACAAATAAAAAAGCTATAAAAAATATTTGAAAATGATATAAATCAAATAAAGGTAAAACTATACTAAAAAAACTTAATAAATAATAATTTTTTATATTATATTTATCTTTCTTTATAAAATAAAAAATAAGTCCAATCATTAAAATACTAAAAAAGAAAAAAATATTAACACCTTTACTATTAGAAACAAAATCAAATAACCCAAACAAACACAAATCTAAAAATTGAAAAAAACTATTAAAATATAAAAGATAAATTATAAAAAAAATTATCGGAATAAAACATCCAATAAATCTTTTAACAATTTTTTTTGGATATTTAAAATAATATAAACTTGGAAGTAACATGAGTAAACCGACCGTCTGCTTAGTCAAAATAAAGCACGCCAACACTAAACCAATCAAATAATCATTTGCCTTCATATCTTCAAGTTTAACTATAATTAAAAATAATAAAAATAAAAACAAATTATAACTAGGAAAAGCAATTGATAAAGGAAAAATCATAAATAGTAAAAGTAAATAGCTCTTTTCTTTTAAATAACTATCTAATAAATAAAATATAACTGTTAAAAGCACTGCCTGTTCAACATGAAAAACAAATAAACTAGACCCAAAAATGTAAAAAGGTAATGACATGATAATAGGAAATAACGGCGTAATTATCATATTAAAATCTTTATATGGAATTAAACCATTATATATATTATGTGCAAAACCATAATTCCAAATCTCATCAAGATTTATAGGTTGAACAATAAGATTCCAAAATAAAAAGAAAAAGAAAAGTAAAAAATATTTAACAAATATTTTAGTTTTTTTAAATTTCTTTTTCATAAACTACTCCTTTATTTCAAAATGATTACCACTATCAAAATACAATATTCCTTTATGATTTTCTAATTGAGCAAGTACATCATTATAATAATTAATACGTTCAAACTTTGTTAATGTTAAATATACCATATTCCCATCATCCATATATAAAAGAAATCTATCTTTATCATAATCATTAGGAACATATTCAATATCAGATATTTTACCAAGAATATCTTGCTTTATTATACTCATTCCTTTAATAAACATTTCATATTTATCATCAGGAACATAGTTCATTAATCTAGGTATTCTAAATAAATCTAAACATTCACTACTAGCAATTTTACTTTTATTTTCAAAAACAATATAATTATCAGAATTATTAATATAAAGTGGTCTATTTTCTGTTATATCTATAACTAAAGTATTATAAAATTTCCTCTTAACTTCTGCATTTTTTATATATGTAGAACTCTCTAACTTCTTCTCAACTAAACTAGTTCGTAAAGTATAAAATTCAGGATAATTAATAACGCCCGCAGTATTTAAAATATAATCATCATTTAAATAAGTCGTATTTTTTATAATAATATTTTTTATAGGAGTACTAATAAAAAAATATATACCAAAAGATATCACAATTAAAATTAAAATAATTATCAATAAGGAAAAAACTTTCAATTTTCTTCTTTTAACTATTTTTTTTTTCATATCATCTACTCCCAATTAACAAACTCTTGCTCTATTTTCATATCAATACCATATTTTTCTAATACTTTATCATGTATTTCATCAATTAATTGTTTAATCTCCAAAGCAGTAGCATGATCATAATTAATAATAAAATTAGCATGTTTATCACTAACCATTGCTCCACCATTTTTATAGCCTTTATAGCCTAATTCTTCAACTAAACGACCAGCAAAATCTCCAACAGGATTTCTAAAAACTGACCCTGCAGAAGGATACTCCAAAGGCTGAGAAATAATCCGTCTCTCTCTTCTATCCTTAATAACCTCTTCAATAGCATCGCGATTTCCCTTAGCAAGCTTTAATATAACCTCCAAGCAAATATATCCTGGATTTTTTTGCAAGTAAGAGCTTCTGTAATGAAAATCCATTTCCTTATTTTCAAGAGTAATAATTCTAAATTCTGGCGTTAAAACCTTAACTTGCTGAACAATATATCCCATATCACTCTTATAAGCACCTGCATTCATAAATACTGCTCCACCAACTGTTCCAGGTATTCCGGATGCAAATTCAAGACCTGCTAATCCCTTTCTTGCTGCCATATATGAAAGCTTTATTAAAGAAAAACCAGCCCCAACCTTTATTTTATTATGACTAAGAAAAGAAACACTATCAAATTGATCAAGTTTAATAATTATTCCATCAAATTCTAAATCACTAAATAGTAAATTAGAACCATTACCCATAATTTTATATTTAATATTATTTTTCTTTAATATTTTTAATAATTCAACCAAGCAATTAGCATCCTTCGGATAAACAAAAGCCTTCGCAACACCACCAACTTTATAAGTAGTATGTTTACTCAAAAGAACATTTTTTTCAACTTTACCAATATTGGCTTTATCTATTTCTTGAATTATCTCATCCATTTACATCACCTAATTAACTTTCTAATCTCATCATAAATTTTAGTAGCCGAATCACAAATTCCTAACTTTTTACAGTTTTCCTTCATCTTCTTATAAACATCAGCATTATTAAGTATTTCGTCAATTTTTGAAATTACTGTAAGAGAAGAAAAACTCTCTTCATCAACAATTGTACAAGCTCCTAAATCAGCCAATTCTTTAGCATTCATATATTGATGATTATGTGTAACGTATGGCGAAGGAACTAATATAGCAGGAAGACCAATTGCTGTAATCTCTGCAATTGTTGATGCCCCAGCCCTAGAAATAATTAAATCAGTATCTTTTAAAAGACTAATAAAATTATCTAAAAATGGAACTAATTTTACATTTTTTGGAATATTAATCCCTTTATAATCATCATAATAGTTTTTTCCTGTAACAATAAGCACTTGATAATTTTTTCCATCAAATTTTTCTATCAATTGCTTTATTTTTTTTGTCATCGTAGTAGATCCTAAAGACCCCATAACGACAACAACCAGCTTTCCACTAGCTAAAAATCCTAACTCACTCTTAGACATCTTATTAACTAAAGTTATTTCTTCACTACGCGGATTTCCAGTATAAACAGTCTTCTTCTTATTAAAATATTTTAAACTTCCAGGTAAAGATACACAAACTAAATCAACAACTTTAGCTAAAAATTTATTAGAAATTCCTGGAATTGAATTCTGCTCATGTATTACTGTTTTACATTTCAAACAATGTGCAGCCCACAAAACAGGTACAGTTATATAACCACCAGCACCAATAACAACATCCGGCTTAAATTCTTTTATAATTTTTTTTGCTTTCTTTATAGCAGAGTTATATTTAATAAAAACATCAAAATTTTTTAAAATATTTTTTCTATTTAATCCCACCATTTCAATTCCAATATATTTAATACCAAGTTTTGGAACTATATCCTTTTCCATTCTATCTGTTGTTCCAATATATAAAATTTCTGCTTTAGATTCTTTTTCTTTTATTTTATTTATTATTGCTAAAGCCGGATAAATATGACCACCAGTTCCACCCGCAACAACAATCACCCTCATCACTTTTCACCCCATCAAATTTATTATAAAAACATAATTTAACAAAAAATATACATCTCATAAATAATAATATTCAACTAAATTATACCCCATACTAAAAATAAAGTAAATAAAAGAAAAAGTAAATAAAAATCTAAAAAATATAAATAAAAAAATAATAAATATAAATATTTTCATAATAAAAAGCATATTTATAATAAAATATACTTTTTATCATTAATATCTAAATCTATTAATTTAACAAAATAATTATAAAATACTATTTATTTAAAATTGCATCTATTGGTTTAACCTTCGTAATTTTCTTAATTGAATTAAACATAACAAAAATTGCAATAAAAATAATAAAAATAAACATAAATATAGGAACAAATGGATGTGTAATAAATCCATTTAAAATAAAGAATTGATTACCAAATAATGAATTATTCAATAATTTACAAACTAAAAACCAACTAATAATTGAAAAAAACCAAGAAATTATTCCAACCAATAAAGACTCATATCCAAAAATTTTTATAATATCATTATTAGAAGCCCCTAATGCCCTTAAAATACCAATTTCCTTTTTACAATAAGAAATTGAAACTGATATAAAATTAGAAAATAATAAATATGCAAATATAATAAAGATAATTGAAATTATTAAAATATAATTAAATAAAAATTTATATAAAGCAATTATAATAGCTAAAAAATTACCATTATCAACATAATAATTATAATAATTACCATCAGCCAAATCAGGAGCAAATTCTACAAATTCCATTTTTTTCAAAGAATTTCTTAGATTTCGTAAATTATTATCATATATCATTACCGAGTTCATTCTTTTAGTAATTGGTAAATAAGAATTTACATAATCATAACTAATATAACTATATTGGTCAGTAGAAATTCCAACAACATTTAAAATAATATTACTACCAGGTTCATAATACTCAATTAAATTAATTGATAAAAATAAACTTAACGTTTTATTTTCTCTCAAATATTGACTACAAAATTCTAAAACAGCATCATCATATTTCATTTCAGGATGAGAAAATAAAAAATTATTAAAACTAGAATCAAAATTTTTATCGATATTTTTTAATTCCGAAATAGAAATTACTGTCTCTCCTCGATTTAACGAATTAAGTGAAGTTAATCCAGAAGAAGTAATAACATTAGTATTCTTATTTAAAGCAGAAATATTATTACTAAACATATATTTATAATTTCTTGTTTTTATTGTCATATGATTTAATATTGAACTCTTATCTTCTCCTAAAATAGCACTATCTACAAAGCCTTCAACATAAATATTTCCCATTTTTGAAACATAATTTTGCGTAAAAAAGTTAATTAAATCATCAGAAACATTTTTACCATTTTTATAATCCAAATATAAACTATCATCATCATCAATAATTCCAACAACATATACTATATTATTACCTAATTTTATACCCTTACTAGAATTAACTAAATCATCATAACTTTTTGGAAAATATAAAGTACCATCAAAAGTCATAATTCCAAACTTAATAGCATAATCAGCAAAATATTTATGAACGACAATTTCATTTTTTTTACTAGGACTTCTCCCAATTAAGTCGCCATATATCTTTTTATCTTTTACTTCTACAAAAGAAAAATTAATAATGTTCTTTTCATAAAAACCAAATTTGTTTTCATTTTCCCCAAAAATAAAATTTAATCTTTCAGAATCATCATATAATTCATAAACCACATTTAAATCATTATTAGAAATCTTTTCTATTTTATCAATATTACTCTTATTTAACTCTAAAGGACTAAAACCTTGATTAAAAGAATATTTTGAATAATTAACAATATAAATATAATTATTATTATTATGCATTGTATCAACAATTAATCTCTCAGGTTCAAATAAACTACAATTAACCATAAATCCCATAAATAACAATGACATTGTAGTAAGAATAATTGTCATAATTAATTTCCCAATCTTCCCTTTTAAACTAGTTAAAGCCATTTTTAAAGCATAAACAAACGGTAACTTAGATTTTGTTAATTCAAATTTTTCATCATCTAATACTTCTATAGGACAAGAATCACTAACTACTTTACCATCTTGAAACTTAATAACTCTATCACCATATTTTAAAGCCGACTCCATATCATGAGAAACAACAATAACTAAATGTTCCCTACTTATTTCTTTTAAAATATTAAATATTTGCTCACTCGATAAAGAATCCAAATTACCAGTCGGCTCATCTGCAAGTATAATTTTTGGTTTTTTAATTAAAGCTCTCGCAATTGCTACTCTTTGTTTCTGTCCTCCCGATAATTCATTAACTCTCCGTTCACCTAAACCATCTATATCAAGCATTTTCAACAATTCATCAATTTCACTTCTTGTAATTATTTTCTCTTGCAATTTAAGCGACAATTCAATATTTTCATAAACATTATACTGTTCTAAAATATTAAAATCTTGAAAAACAAAGCCAACATAACTATTACGATAAAAATCATATTTTTTATCATTAAACTTACAAATATCTTCTCCTGAAACAAATATTTCACCACTAGTAGCAGAATCCAAACCACCTAATAAATTAAGAAAAGTCGATTTACCACTACCACTTTTACCAACAATAAACACCAGTCCCTTATTAGCAAAATGCAAATTAACCCTATCTAAAGCAACTGTTTCACTTCCATTTTTAGATTTATAAATCTTAACTACATTATTTAAATCAATCATTTTCCATCCCACTTTTTATCTCTTCTAAAACATTACCATATTATATTTACCAAAAGTATAACACACATAAATTTTTCTAACAACAATATTAATAAAAAACATACCTAGTTTTTCTTAAAAGAATATGTTAAAATACTAAAAAAAGGAAGGAACAAATATGGAAAGTATTGGTATTATAGCAGAATATAACCCATTTCACAATGGACATCTATATCATTTAAAAAAGATAAAGGAACAAAATAAAAATGCCATTATAGTTTTAGTAATGACAGGAAATTTCACCCAACGTGGAGATGTTTCAATAATCGATAAATGGAAAAAAACAGAGATTGCTCTAAAAGCAGGCATAGACTTAATAGTAGAACTACCATTTCCATTTTCAACACAAAGTGCAGACTATTTCAGTTATGGAAGTATTACAATACTTGAAAAACTAAAAGTTAACAAAGTAATTTTTGGCAGTGAAAGCGATAATATAAAAGATTTAGAAATAA
>CALVIF010000008.1 GCA_944329395.1 uncultured Bacilli bacterium
GCACATTAGAACATAATGGCAAGATGGTTAAACATGGTTCTGGTCATCTTAGATATGTAATTATGAATACTGCAATGACTATCTTAAGATATTCACCTACATTTTATGACTTCTACCTTAAGAAACGCTCTGAGGGTAAATGCCATAGAGTTGCTTTATCTCATGTTTGTAAAAAGCTTATTAGAGTTATTTATACTCTTGAGAAAAACAACATTGATTTCGATCCGTCTTTATTGAAATAATCAAAACATGATTTTTTCAAAATTTCACTTTTGTGAAATCTTTTTGGCGTGGGTTTCTTTCCAATTTATAACAAACTATTAAAATTTATAAAATTACTATTGACTTTTAATAGTTAGTCTCCTTTTTATATAATCTAGTAAACATATTATTTATTATAGTTAGTTTGAAAAGGAATTATTGTTTTTTTCAGTTGCTTACTTGTAGTTTTTTGTGACGGGTGATTTTTGGAGTCATTTTCTTGATTTTTAACAATTTCTGAAAGAATTTGACTTTTTAAAGGCATAGGTAAATAATCCCAATTTTTGAAACTTGCAATTAAAACTTCACTAGTTACATTTTCAATGTTATTAGTAATAGCATATATCATTGTACTTGTTAAATAATTTACGGCAAGATTGAAGCTAGAGTATAATTCATCTTGAAGTAGAAGTTGCTGTTGATAGTTAGTGTCAATATGTATTAGTACTGTTTGGATAAAATCTATATCCCAAGACATGTATTTTATGCTATTTATATCAAAATTTTCTAATCTTTTACTATTTTCTAAAGCTTCAATTAGGATTATATAGTTTCCTTTATGATTTAAGTCCCAACCTGGAGGACAATTTGTAGTTGATACTTGTTTATTTTCAAAATAAGATTCTTCATCGCCACAACTAGTGTTTTCTGCACCTATATTGTTTTGGTGTAGATTATTTCTATAATTAGTATTAGTAAGTCTTTCTATTATATCTTTTTTTATATTATCAGGGATGAAAATACAATTATTTAAAACTTCTACTGCAACTTGAGAGTCAAAGCTTAAATTATTGCTATATCTCATATAGCTAGAGATTACATATAACAATTGATCAATTATTGTTTCTCTTTTAATGTTTGGATTTAAAGATTGAATAGCATTAAAATAATTAGCATTTATTAAATATAGAAATGAATCAATTTGTTTTATAGTTTCACTTTTTAGTGAGATTTTCTCTTCATTAAAATGGTTTTCAATTTCTTTTAAAAATGTGCTAGTTGTTTGATCTATTTGATAATCAAATTCATATTCTTCCGTAATAGTATCATTTTCATTAATATTGTCTTTACTTTTTCTTTTTTTAAGATAGTCTAAAAATCTATATAACATTTTATAAAATGAATGTTTGGGATTAAAACAAATAGCAATTGAGATAGCTGACTGCTCTGATAAATTTAAGTTTTCAGATAAAAGAGCTGCTAATTGATAGTGCTCATCTGTGTAATCTTCTATTTGTTCATCAATAAATTCATCATTATTATTTTTCATATAATTACCTCTTTTTAATTGGTGCTATTATACTATAAATTTCCTTATTTTGCAAGAAAAAATTAGAGAGCATTCTCTAATTTTTACATTTGGTCTTCTAATTTTTCGTATGTTTTTTTAGCTAGTTCTTTAGTCATATGACGCATTTGATTAGCCATATTAGGATTTTTCTTTAAATAATAATATCCTATTGCAGCCATCCCACCTATTAGGGCAGCCATTGTTAAACCTTTTTTTTCCAAAATTATCACCTCAGTTTTAGTATGATAATTTTAATTTATTTTATACCATTTATTAAAAAATCTTTAATAGTTGTTCTTCTAATATCAGCTAAGTCATTATCAACAGCCATCTTTAATGCATCTTTTTCACCAATTAAGTATAATTTACTTTTACTACGAGTTACAGCAGTATAAATAAGTTTTCTATATAACATTTTATTATAGTTTCTAACAAGTGGAATAACAACTATTTCAAATTCACTTCCTTGTGATTTGTGAATTGAGATTGCATAGGCTAGACGAAAATTATTAAAAGAAGATGGTGTATATTTAACAAGATTACCATCATAATCAACAATGACTTCTTTTTTGGGACTAGTAACAATTTTTTGAATTAAGCCTATATCTCCATTGTAGACGTTTTCTTCAGGCATGTTAGTAAGTTGAATTACTTTATCACCTTCTCTAAAAATTGTTTCACCTATAGTAATAGTCTTTTTTGCTTTTTCTTCTTTATTAAAAATTAATGCAACCTGTTTATTGATTTCATCAATTCCATAAAGAGTTTTATACATTGGGACAAGTATTTGAAATTCTTTATAAGAAAGATCTTTATATGTTGTAGCTAGTTCAATAATATTAGGAACTACTTGTGATAATTGACAATTAATAAAAGTTAAATCCTCAGCAATATTAAATACTTCATCTTTTATTTTTTTATTTCTAATATCATATGCAAGACTAACTATATTTGAATCATTTCCTTGACGATATAGTTTTGTTAATTTTATAACTGATAATTTTTCACTACTTATTAGGTCATGAAGAATTTGCCCTGGACCTACTGATGGTAATTGATGATCATCTCCAACTAATAATATTTTAGCATTGGCAGAAATGCCTTTTAAAAGACTTGCCATTAAATACGTATCAATCATACTTGATTCATCAACAATAATAAATTCTGCTTTACTTTTATTATATTCATTAACTTGAAATTTATTTGTTTCTTTTTGCCATTTTAAAAAGCGATGAATCGTTGAAGCTTGTAGGCCAGTTGCTTCGCTTAAGCGTTTAGCAGCACGTCCAGTTGGGGCAAGTAAAGCAATCTTTTCTGATAATTTATCAAATGAAATCTTTTTCATTTGACGATACAATTCAGTGATTCCTTTCATAATAGTTGTTTTACCTGTACCTGGTCCTCCCGTTATAATTAAAAAGTCTTTTTCATAACTTGATTTAATAGCAAGATACTGTTCTGAGTTAAATTTTATGTTGTAAAATTGTTCAATTTCTTTGATTATATTTTCTAAATTGGGAGAAATTTTAGGTTCATTATGTTCAAGAAGGCGAAATCTTTTTACAATTAAAGTTTCTGCCTCATACATTTCTTTTAAATAGTACTTTTCATCTTTTATAATAATTTGATTGTTTTTTTCTAATGTATCAAAAGATTCTAATAATTGTTCTTCAGTTATTGTTGTTTGTAAAACTCGTGGTAAAAAAACTTTTAAATCATCATATAAATAATAACTATGTCCATAGATATTGCTTATTTCATTCATTATGTAAATAATTGATGCTTCTATTCTAATTTGAGAATCTTTTTTTATACCTTTTTTTAATGCGATTTGATCAATTTTTTTAAATGTTAATGAATATATATCATTTATTAATTGATAAATGTTTTCCTCTATAATATTTTTTGTCTTATTTTTATAATAATTAAATATTAACATAGAATCTTTTGTTGAAAACCCTAAAGTATTTAAATATAAAACTGTTTCGTAGCTTTCTTCATATTCTTTTAATTTTTCGTGCAAGGTTGTAATGTTTGCTTTTGTTATTCCTGGAATTAATATTAAATTATCAGGATTTTCTAAAATTATTTTTAGAGTATTTAAACCTAAGACATCTACAATTGCTTTGGCTTTTTTTTCACCTATCCCTTTAAAAAGACCACTAGTTAAAAATTCAATGATTGAGTCTTTTGCTTCCGGTAAACATCTTTCATAGTTTTCAACTTCAAATTGTAGACCATATTTTGGATGCTCAACTAATTTTCCATAAAATAAATATGTGTCGATGTTATTAAGCTCATGAAAATAGCCAGTAAATGTTATTGTTTTACCAATATAATCTATTAATTGTTTGTCATTTGTATCCATTACTTTAAATGTACCAATATTGTATCCTTGACTGGTTTGGTATATACTTTTATGATAATTTCCTTTTATGTATGTTGCCATTTAACCACCTATTTTCTATATTTAATATTATTCTGCTAAACAATGTGGATAATCAACTTGTGTAATTTTTACTTTTACAAATGTATTAGGAATAATATTTCTATTCACTTTTACATGTAAATAATTACTTGTGTGTCCAAGACTATAGCCGTTTTTGTTTTCTTCAATAAGTACTTCTACTTCTTTTCCTATATGTTTTAAGAAATAAGATAATTCTAATTTTTTTGATATTTCAAGTAATTTACGTGCTCTAGCTTTTTTTATATCTACTGGAAGATGATTTTTTAATTCTATAGCTTTTGTGCCTTGACGTTCACTGTAAGGAAAAACGTGAATTTTGGCAAATTGAAGTTGTTCACAATTTTTTATTGTTTCGTCAAACATCTCATCTGTTTCACCGGGAAAACCAACAATTACATCGGTGGTGATTGCTATATTTGGACGTATTTTTCTAATTTGTGAAATTGTTTTTGAATATTGTTCTAAATCATATTTTCGATTCATTAATTTTAAAATGTAATTGCTTCCTGCTTGAAGTGGAATGTGAAGATGATCAACTATTATCGGATTGTTTTTAATTATATCTAATACTTCAGGGGTTAATTCTGTTATTTCTATTGATGAAATGCGTAGGCGTTTTAAGCCCACAATTTTTACAATTTCTTTTAGAAGATTTGCAAAATTTGTATCTAAATCAACGCCATAGTTTCCTGTATGAATACCTGTTAGAACGATTTCTTGATATCCATTATTAACTAACTCTGTTATTTCTGAAATAACCTTTTGTGGTTGCTTACTACGACATTTTCCTCTTACATATGGAATAATACAATAACTGCAAAAGTTTTCACATCCATCTTGAATTTTGACAAAAGCTCTAGTTCTACCCTCAAAATTTGTTATATACATATCTTCAAATATATTTTTTTCTGTGTTGTATAAGCGTTTAATTGTCTCTTTTTTGGCATAATATTCATCTATTAATGATAATATTTTAGATTTATCTTTATTTCCAAGAATAATGTCAAGTCCATCAATTTCATAATCTTTATTTGCTTCAATAAAACATCCCATTGCTATTACACAGGCATCCTTATTTCTTTTAATAGCATTTCTAATCATCTTACGAGATTTAATATCTGAAGTATTGGTTACAGTACAAGTATTAATAATGTATATATCACAAATATCCTCAAAATTTCTCAATTCATAGCCATTTTCTTTTAGTAAATTGGCTATATATTCACTTTCATATGTATTTACTTTACATCCTAGTGTTAAAATTCCGACACTTTTCATACTTATTCACTACTTTCCATGTTTCTTTTCGTTTATTTAATAATAGTATTTTGTTATTATGAGATTATTCAATTTATTGTATAAACTCCACCCGTTTTTTCTATTGTATTGTAACATAGTTTAGTTCTTATTTCAATTCTCGTTAAAACAGTATTTTAGAATATAAAAGAAAAAACTCAGATTACTCTGAGTTAATCTAGGTTTTGTTGAAGTTCTTTTAAAGTCATGATAAATTCGTTTGTTTTTTTAATTTCCTCATCCAATTTTTCATAATTTGCAGTATTTTCTAATTCTAAATTTGATGGTGTTTGTTTTTGTTCAAGACCATAAATTGGTGAAATTATAGGTGTACTTTGATAATGTTGGTAAGCAGTTGAAGACTTTGGCTGTTCTTCTTTAATTGAATAAAAGTCATCCATAATAAATTTTTCTTTAGGTAATTGCTGAATAATTTCTGGTTCTAATGTTTCAACTGCCCCTTCTTTATTAATTGGTTCTTCTGTAACAATATTTTCAATGTAAGCAGTATCTACGCTTTCTTTTACTTTTCTTTCTAAATCTTCTAAGCTTATCGGTTCATTTCCTTCGTCAGCGTATTGAGTTAGTTCATTATTTTCATACATTTCTTTACTTCTTTTTAGTAATTCTTCTAAACTAATAATTGCTTCTTTTTCTTGCATTTCTTCATATGTGGTTAGATCTATATTTTTAGAAGACTCTTCAGCTTGTTCAAGCGCTTCTGTTAGCTTTCGTAACTCTTCTTGAGCTTCTGTACGATTTGGTTCAACGTTTGTATAATCTAGAACTTCCAAATCTTTAGTATTTTCTAAATTATCGCTTATATTTTCTGTTTCTTTTATATTTTCTATATTTAATTTTACATCTTCTGCTTCTTTTATGTTTTCTATATTTACTTTTACATCTTCTACTTCGTTTAGTTGTTCTTCTTTTACTTCATTATTTATTGGGATAATTTCTACTAGTGGTTCAACAATTTCAATTTCTTTTTCTTCTTTTGGCATAGTTTCTTCATTGAACATTTCTAAAACAGGTTCAATGTAAACGATATCTTCTACTGACTCTTCTTTTAAAGTAGAAGAATTTATATTTAAATCTTCATCACGCTCTTTTGATAGTTTATAGTTTATATCTTCAACTAATCTATTTAATTCTTTTGTATTTTGTCTTTGTTTTCTTTTTTGGTAATAAAATTTATCAATAAAATGGATAACGAAGTATAGCACGCAGGCTAGAATAACAACAACGTAAACCATGATTATTTCCTTTGAAGTTAAAAAATTAATTATTTCTGACATTATGTTCACCTCTAACACTAGGATAGCACATGTGTTTTTTTTATAAAAGGTTGTTTGCCATTTTCATAAATTTTTAATTAGAATTTTACAGCATATTTTTACAACTTTCTACATATGTTCGATTAACAAAATTGTACTACATCCTTGATTATTACTTATATTTTAATTTTATCATAGAAATTAATATTTGAATATATTTTTTTTAATATTTCATATATTTTAATATGAAAGAAAAATTTATTAAGTCAACTATTATACTTTTAATTGGTGGATTTTTTACTAAAATACTAGGAATGTTTATTAAAATTGTTATGAGTAGAATGATGGGAGCTGAAGGATTAGGTATTTATATGTTGATTCTTCCTACGTTTTCTCTTTTCATTGGACTTAGTCAGTTTGGGATGCCAATTGCATTATCAAAACTAGTAGCAGAAGATAAGAAAAATAATAAAAAATTATTTTTTTCGGTATTTTTTGTAGTGATATGCGTTAATATCTTTTTAATATTTTTTATTATTTTATTTGCTCCAATATTATCAAAAAAACTTTTACATAATTTTGATACGTATTATGGAATTTTGGCAATTGCTTTAGTTATTCCTTTTACAAGTATTTCTAGTATTTGTCGAAGTTATTTTTTTGGGAAAGAAAGAATGTTTCCTCATGTTTGTTCTAATCTTTTGGAAGATATTGTTAGATTAATATTAATAGTTATTGGTGTACCTTTTTTTAAAGAAAAGGGATTATGTTATGCAGTTTGTTATATAATACTTTCTAATATTGTTAGTGAAGGCATATCAATACTTGTACTTTTATTGTTTTTGCCAAGGAAAGTGATAATTAAAAAAAGTGATTTAAAACCTAATAAAATTTATATTATGGAATCATTATCAATAGGAATACCTAACACTACAGGAAGGCTTATAGGTAGTATTGGTTATTTTCTTGAACCTATTATTTTGACTTCTGTTTTATTACATATTGGATATTCTAATGCTTTTATTACAAGAGAATATGGAATTTTATCAGGGTATGTTATGCCACTTGTTTTACTTCCTTCTTTTTTTACAAATGCAATTTCACAAGCACTTTTACCTGTTATTGCAAGAGAATATGCTAATGGTAGGACTTTTTATGTTAAAAATAAAGTAAAACAAGCAATTTTTATATCTTTAATGATTGGAATACCTGTAACAATTTTTTTTGTAGTATTTCCAAGTTTCTTTTTAAAAATTATTTATCATACAGTTTCAGGTAGTAATTATATTAGAATATTAGCACCAATTTGTCTTTTTCAATATATTCAATCTCCCCTTTCTTCTGCTCTTGATGCAATGGGTAAAAGTCGTGATGTTATGATTGGAACGATACTTGGCATGTTTATTAGAATAATTTTATTACTGTTATTATCTTTTTTTAGTATTGGAATGTGGGGATTAATTATTGCTATTTCTATAAATGTTTTTGTCGTTACTTTTTATTCAATAAAAAAAGTAAGAAGTTATCTTACTTAATAAAGTTACTTTTTTCTCCTTTTGATTTAGTAATTATTCTAGTTATTAATGGAAAGAAACTCTGATATTGTGGTTGTGGTAGTATATATCAACGTCTTTTAAATCTTTGATCATATTATAGTCATTTATTATTTGGTGAAAATTCATATTTATTATATATAATTTTAATTATATTTTTCTATATTCTAATTATAAATATATAGTTCATGTTGGCATCTTGTACATGCAACATATAATAGATTACGTTCATTTTTACGATAAGAATTATTACGATTGTTATATACAATTACACTGTCAAATTCTAAGCCTTTGGCTATATATGCTGGTATAACTATTAAATTCTTTTTGAAATTTTTAGTTGTTGGTTCTATTAAAAAAATTTCAAATTTATCTTTTAATTTTTCATATATATTTTCAGCTTCAATTATATCTTTAGTAATTATTGCTGTACTTTTATATTTATTTTGTAAAGATATCACATCATTAATTAAACTTTCTTTTAAATTGGAAATGTTCTTACGAATAATTACTGGTTTATTATTATCTGTTCTAATAGCATTTATGTGATGAAGATTTAAAATTTTATTAGTATAATTAATTATTTCTGGTGAGGAACGATATGTTTTTAATAGTTCTATGTATTTAGTATCTCCATTAAATAAATTACTTAAATCTTTTAAACTATTATAGTTATAATAAGGGTTAATGTTTTGATTAATGTCACCTAAAATAGTAAATTCTGCTTTTTTAAATATTTCAACAATAATCATATATTGTAAGCGATTATAATCTTGTGCTTCATCAATTACAACTTGTTTTATAGTGGATTCATATGGAAAACCTTCTAATTTTCCTTTTAAATAACTAAATAATAAGGCATCTTCATAATTAATTTTTTCTTGTTTTATAAAATTATTTATTTCTATGTCAGAAACTATAATTTTACAGTGCTTACTTGTCCAGAAGTTTTTATATATTTGCTTGTAATCTTTGGTAAAATTAGCAACTTCTTTCATTAATTTTGCAAATGTTTTAGCTTTTTTACTGCTACTTTTATAAAAATGTAATGACATTTTTTTAGCCATTTCATCAAGACGTTCAAATAATGGTAGACGATTATATTTATGGTTTAACATATAATTTAGTTCATCACTTGTTACAACGTTAATTTCATTTTCTATTAGTGAATCTGTAAAACAACGTGATGAAATATATTCAGATATATAATTATTAAAGTCTGTTATTATTTCATCACTTTGCTTATATTTTACTAACTCCTGATTTTCTTCTTTATATGAATAATACCTGGCAATAAAATCTGTAAATGTTTCTACTTCTTTATATTCATTAATAAAATATGATAGATAGTCGTTAAACGTGGTTTGGAGAGTATTACTTTCTCCTAATGATGGTAAAACATCAGATATATATTCAGTAAAAATATTATTTGGTGAAAAAATTAAAATATTGTTGCTGGTTAAATTTTTTAATCTATATAATAAAAAGGCAATGCGATGAAGAGCAACAGTTGTTTTTCCACTACCAGCAATTCCTTGAACAATTAAATTATTGTCTTCAAGATTACGAATTACTTGATTTTGCTCTTGCTGAATGGTATTTACAACATTTTTCATTTTATCACTAGATTCGGCTGCTAGAACTTCTTGTAATATGTCATCGTCTATATTTAAAGAGTTATCAAAAACACCTGTTAGGCAATTGTTTTCTATTTTATATTGACGTTTTCTTTTTAATTGTCCTTTATATATTCCACCTGGAGCTTCATATTGACATTCTCCTATTTCATAGTCATAAAATAAGCTGCATATAGGGCTACGCCAATCATATAAAATATTATTTAATTTGTCATCTTTTAAATATGTTAGTGATAAATAAATATTATGTATTTGAGAGTTTTCATCTTTAAAAACTATTGAGGCAAAATAAGGTTTATTCTTTATTTGAAGTAGTTTTCTAAAATATTCTTGTTTTTGAATTGCTTTTTGAGATTCAAGCGAGGTGGCAGCCATTACTTGTTGCATTTCGCCTTTATCAAAGCTATTGGAGTTTTCCCACATCATTTTTTTAAATTCAATTAAATTTTCTTCATCAGATGTAACTTCATCCCCTAATTTAGTAAGTGTTTTTCCTAAAAGTTGTTGAACTTTTTTTAAAATCTTTGTTTCTGTGTTAAATTCTTGTTCACTTATAGCCATATATATTTTCCTTTCCTAATATTAGAACTAGAATAAAATAGTATAATTAAAATTTGGAGTTTGAATAATTATATCTTTTTTATTCAATGTTTTTATTCATAAAAAAATAGTTTTTAAATAACTATTTTCTTTAACAAAAATGGTTTATTTATTTAATTTATAAATAAGATTTTGAAATTCTGTTTGAATTTCATTTAGGCGTTCTTTTGTTCTTGCTTCAAAACGGGCAGTTATGTTAGGTCCAGTGTTACTTGCTCTAATTAGAGCCCATCCATCATCAAATAACACTTTTATGCCATCAATTGTTTGAAATTGATAATTTTTTTCTTTTGCATATTCAGCTACTTGATTAATTATTTGGAATTTTATCTCATCAGAACTTTTAAATTTTAATTCTTCTGTAGAATAATATTCATTTATTCCTATTAATAATTCCTCAACATTTTTATTGGTCTTTGATAGAATTTCTAGTAAACGTAAACCAGCATATAGTCCACTATCGAATCCTGGCCATCTATCACGGAAGTAAACATGACCGGATAATTCCCCACCAAATGGTAAATCATTATCACGAACAGCAGCTTTTGTATATGAATTTCCTGTTCGATAGCATATTCCACTAGCTCCTAATTTCTCTATTTCGTCGATTAATGATTTTGAACATTTTACATCATATAAAAACTGCTTTTTAGAAACTTTATTAATAATATCTCTAATAATAATTATCATATATTTATCTGTTGCTATAAAGTTAGCGTTATTTGAGATTAATCCCATGCGGTCTCCATCGCCATCAAAGGCAAGACCAACATCTGCTTTAAGCTCTAATACTTTTTCTTTTAATTGTGCAAGATTTTCTTCAACACATGGGTCTGGATGATGATTTGGAAAATTACCATCACTTTTGCCATTTATTATTACTAAATCTATTGGAAACATCTCATATAGCTCTTTAGCAATAATACTAGTTGTTCCATTACCTGGATCAATTACTACTTTTAGGCGTCGTGGACCAAATGTTAAATTGTTTTTAAATAAATTCAAGTATTCTTCTTTGATATCATAATTTGTAACTTTTCCGCATCCTTCTGAAAAATTTCCTGCTTTAATATAGGCTAGAAAATCTTGAATTTCCTGTCCTTTGCAATTTCCACGCTCATCAAAGGCAAATTTTAATCCATTATCTTCTTTTGGATTATGTGATGCTGTAATCATTATTCCACTATATATTTTTAATTTAATACATGCGTAATAATACATTGGTGTTGTACATTCTCCTAATGAAATGATATTAATTCCTGTTTTTACTATTCCACTGATTAGCGCGTTGTGCAAGCTTGGACTGCTTAGGCGATTATCAAAACCAATTACGCAAGTAGTTTTTCCTAATGTTTTAATATAACTACCAAAACCTAAACCTATTGTGTAGACAGTATCTTCATCTAATTCAGTTGGGTAAATTCCCCTTATATCATAACCACGAAAAATGGTTTCTTTAATATTTTCTTTAATTTTCATAATAGCCTCCGTTATTCTATTTAATTATATCTTATTTTTCGACAAAATAAAAGAATACAAAATAGTATTCTTTTATTTTAATCTATTTTTTTATAATACTGTGTACGAAGCTCTCTAAATTTATTTAATTTATCCTTGACTGTTGGGAATGATTTTAATAGACGCTTTACAATAAATGAATCTTTATTTAACTCTTCAATTATTTTTTCTTTTAGTTCATATGTTGAGTCTTTTGAATATCTTGCAAAATTGTGACCAAATTTTACAACTACTCTTCCTGAAATATATAAATCTATGATTAAGATTATAAATAACAATATTGCTACTATTATTTGAACATTGTTTGACATTATAGTTAAAAGGCGATTTATATAAGGATTGATAAGTTTAATAGCAATAATACCTGCTATGCCAAACATCAAGCCGATTTTCAAGCATACTCGTCCATTTATGTTAAACGATAATTTTGAATAATCCCACCAACGTAGTTTAAAAATCTTTTCTAAAATATAGCTTGAGAAATATTCAAGAATCATACAGCTTGCAGCGCTCATTACAAACAAAGCAATTAAGTCATTACTATATTTTTTTAAATATACGGTTAGAAATAATCCTCCAAATCCAAAAATTGGTAAATATGGTCCTATTAGAAAACCTCTACTAAATGTTACTTGTTTTCGAACAATACTAGTATATGTTGATTCAACAATATAACCTATAACTGAATAGATAAAAAATATTAAAAATAATATATATATATTATATTCCATTTTAATCCTTATCTTATAATAGTGAAGATATTAGTAATATCATACATCCAATTATTATACCAACATATGAAATTTTTTTATTTTCACTTTCTTTAATTCGAGGTATTAATTCACTTATTGTAATGTATATAACCATACCTAAAGTTATTGATAAAAATGTGCCAAGGATTAATGCGTTTATTACACTTAAATTTAGAAAGAACATAACTAGTCCGCCTAAGAAAGTTGATAGTGATACTATACCAATTATGAAAAGCGTCTTCCAAAAGTTTTCATTACTTTGATAAAAAGTAGAGGCAATTACCATTCCTAGAGGAATATTATGAAAACCAATTCCAAGCATCATAGTAATCCCCAGTTTAGCGTCACTTAATATTGTAGTGTAGACAGCCATTCCTTCAACTATATTATGTAACATTATTGCTAGAGAAGTTATAATTCCTATATGAATTAAATTTTCTTTTTTTTCTTTTAACGATAAATTCTTTTCTTCATTGTGATCATGATCAGGAATAAATTTATCTAGTAATTTTAATAAATAGTAACCAATTATTGTACCTAGAATAAAAATATATATATGTCTTAATCCTAGGTGTTCTATTACTTCTGGTAATAAGTCTAGAATGCTTAACATTATCATTACACCAAGGGCTAAACCAATGGAAAAATCTACCACTTTATCTTTTTTCTTTGTCAAAAGGGCTAATAAAGCCCCTATTAAAATAAATATACCTAATAATAAAGTTGTTAATAAACCAATTTTTGCATTATCCATAACATCACCTCAAAATCAAAACCAAAATTATAATTGCTGCTAATAACAAACGATAAATCATAAATATTTTAAAATTATGTTTTTGAAGATATTTTAATAAATATTTTATACATAGTAATCCTGTTATAAAAGAAATAACAATTCCAAGAATAAATGTAGAAAGATTTGCTAATATTAAAGACCATACTGTCTTATCTAATAATTCTAGTAAGAGTGCTCCACATATTATTGGGGCACTTAGATAAAATGAGAATTTTGCTGTTTGTTCTCTATTTAATCCAAGAAGACGCCCTGCTGCGATTGTTGTTCCACTACGAGAAAAACCAGGGATTAAAGCAAATACTTGACTGCAACCAATTAGAAATGCTTCTTTTATAGACATTTTTTTAAGGCTATTGGTATTTTTACCATATTTATCAGCTAGATAAATAATAATTCCCATTAATCCTAGGGCTAGAGCAATAATTAAAAAATTACTACGAATAACTTTTTCGATTACTTCTTCAAATAAAACTCCAGCAATTGCTGCAGGAATTGTAGCAATTATTAAGTACCAAAGAAGTTTTCCTTGTTCATCTTTTATTCCTTTAGTAAATCCTTTAATAATCATATTTAAAAAATCATTAAAGAAGAAGACAGCAATTGAAAGAAGAGTTCCAAAATGAAGTGCTAGGTCAAATGTTAGATTTAGGTTTTCTTCTAATCCAGTGCCTATGCCAAATAAATCTCGGAAAATTATTAAGTGAGCTGAGGAAGAAATAGGTAAAAATTCAGCTATACCTTGAATAATTCCTAAAATAATTATTGATAGTATTTTCAATTTAATCATCTCCTAACTTATAGCCAATTATAAAGCCAATTGTTGATAAAACTAAACCGGCGATTAGATGAACTATCATTATCTTGGTTGATATTACACCCATGATAAGTGTAATAATACTTGCAATAACAAAACCTAAAATTGCATAATAAGTTGGAAGCTCATATTTACTAAATAAATACTCTATTAATTTTGCAATTAAGATTATACCAAGCAATACTCCTAGACCAAATGGAACAAGGATTAATAAATTGTGCCATAGGTTAGAAAAATTAGTTAAATCACTTACAGTATTAACTATAGGCTCGTAAAAACCTAAAAGCATTAAAACAAATGAACCACTGATTCCTGGAATAACCATGGTTGCGGCTGCTATCATACCAACTAATGCCAATATTAAATACATATAAATTTTTGGATTTGATAAGTTAACAACGCTGTTACCACTTTTTAAAAAGTACATACCAATAACAATAATAAAGGTAAGGAAAAATAATGATATGTTTAGTGGTTTTAATTTTTTCTTTCGTATCTTTTTAGTTAATAACGGAACTCCACCAAGAATTAAGCCAACAAAAAATAGTGTGGTTGGGAATGGAAATTTTTCAAGGCAGAAACTAATTAATTTACTCATCAATAATATTGATAAAGCTGCTCCAATAGCAAATGGGAATAAAAATTTTAAACTTTTTTTAGGTTTTTGAAAAAAATGACTGATTGAAGAAATCAAGTCTTCATAAACACCCATTGTTAAGGCGATTGTTCCACCACTTACCCCTGGAATTATATTAGCTATTCCAAAAATAGCTCCTTTTATCATTAAAATTATATTGTTTTTCATAGTACTCTCCTTTAATTTTCAAAAATTGGCATTATCATTGGAACAACGTGTTTTTTACGAGAAACACAGCCTACTATAAAATATCCTTGTGGAATATTAGCGAGGTTATATGCTACTTCAATGATATCGCGACCTTTAGTATTAAAAATTACATAACTACCATTTTTTATGATATCAGTAACAAATAAGGCAACTAAACTATAATTGTTAGCTTCTGATACTTCATCTAAGACGTGAATATATTCATCAAGATCTTTTTCAATTTCTTCAAAATTCATAGTAAAAAATTGACCTATGGCAAAATTCTTATCATTTACAGTATAAATCTTGAAATCATTATACAAAACATCTTCTTTACTCATGCCAACTAGTGAAGTTCCAGCTTTTAAAAGATTCATACCATATTGCTTGTAATCTTCTTTGGTAATAGTTGCTAATTCATTAACTGCTTCTATATCTTTTGAAGTTGCAGTTGGACTTTTTAATATTAAGGTATCTGATAAAATACCCGATAGAAGAGCTCCAGCTATTTCTCTTGGGATTTCTATTTTTCTTTCTTTAAATAGTGTATATACAATTGTACAAGTTGAACCTACGGCCATATTACGAAAGTTTATTGGACTTGTTGTGGTAATACTTCCTAAATTATGATGATCAATAATTTCTAAAATATTAGCTTCTTCTATTCCTTCGACACTTTGAAGCTTTTCATTATGATCAACTAATATTACATTTTTAGGATGTTTTTCTGATAAATCTGTTATTTTTAATAATCCTAAACATTTATTTTTACGATCTACAATTGGATAATTAGTATGTTTTAGTCTATTATTAATATCAATAACATTGGCAACAAATTCTGTATTTTCAAACTTTGTTGGATTGTAGCTTCTGACCATTGTTTTTATATAATTTGTAAGATTAACTAATCTTGTAATATGATATGTTGTATAAGGTGTTCTTATGATATTAACTCCATTTCTCTTTGCTATTTCTATATGTTCATTTTTAATTTCTGAGTCACCTGATAAAATAATTAATTTTACACTTGAATTGACAGCGTATTCAATAATGCTATGTCTATCTCCAACGATTAAAATCATATCCTTTTTTAAATCTATATTTTGTAAAAAGGTTGTACTACGATAAGCTGCTACTAAAATCTTACCAATTATTTCATTATCAATGCGAACTATTTCTTCCCCTTTTAGTACGTGGAGAAGATTATCATATGAAGTATATATATCATCTGCATTTTCGTTAACAATGACATGAGATAAATCTTTAATTGTTATTAATCCAGAAAAATATCCTTTATTATCCACGACTGGAATACCAGTTAGTCCTCCTTCTAACATTTTTTGATAGCCATTATAAATTGAATCGGTTTCTTTGATTAAGAAATTTTTATGGTAATCTATATCTTTTAATTGTAATTTTACATCATTTAAATATTCTGGTGGAGTTAAATTAAAATAATTAAGAGCATATTGTGTTTCTTTATTAATGTCACCTAAAACTCTTGGAACGGTGTTATCACCTAATTTATTTTTTAAATAAGATAAGCCTATAGCTGACATTACAGAGTCGGTATCGGGCTTTTTATGACCAAAAATATATGTTTTACTCACATTCTCACTTCTTTCTATTTTTGTTTTAAAAAAAGGGATATATTCCCTTATTTAATATTAATAAATAATAATACATATAAGAATACCATCGCTGTTTTACAGTGTTTTCTAATGTTATTAGCTCTTTCATATATTGAGGCAACATCGTCAACAATGTCTACTATCCAACTTTCTAAATATTTAGGTGGAGTAAAAGTTATGGGAAACATATGCGTTTTTATAATATCAATTTGTTTTTCACTTAAATTAATTATTTCACTTGCATTTTCTACAGCATAACTTGGATGTTGTCTTAATCTTGCTAAAGCATTTTTTTCTTTTACTTCATTAATGAAAAAATCGTGTAATAAAGCGGCTTCTGTTGTTTCTTTATAATTTAATCTTAGTGCTTTGGTTATTACATATGAATAATAAGCAACTCTTAATGAGTGTTCATATCTTGTGATACCATGATGCTTTATTTCTTTTAATTTTTGATACTTATTTTGTGATTTTATTGGTTCTATTAAATTGCAAAACTCATCATTCATCATAAAGCATTATCCCCTCTTTTTATTTAATCTTTATTTTCACTATTTAATAATATCATATTATGATTAATTTAGACAAATATTTTTTTGTTTTCTTAGAAACCGTGAGTATTTTATCATATTTTTTTTATTTAGACAAGTCCTGCAAGAATTTCTTCCATTTCCTTAGTATCCTCTTCTGTAGTTGCGGTTTTATCTGGATTCATATTAAACCAATCTGGTAGTTTGGTATCTAATTGGTTTTTCTTTTCTTTTTTTGATAGGTCTTTGTTATTTTTTGACTCAATTATCTTTTTTAATTTTTTGTGTTCTTTTTCAGTTATTTTCATAGCTTCTTCGACAGTTTCAATATTTAATCGTTTCCATTGGCCAGCAATTGCTTCTACGTATGATTTCGTAAGTTGCTCATTATTTATTTTTAAAACATATGAAATTAAAACATTTACAACACCTGGATTTAATTTTTGATCAACCAAAAGGTTTTCAATTAAGCGTTTATCCCTATCGGTAGGTTCTCCTCCTTTATAACGAGCTTTTAATAACTGATAAGGGTTTATATTTTCAAAAGTGTAAACCATTTTGGCCCATTTTGAATTATCACCTTTTGGTTTTTTTAAATACTCTGGTTGTTTGTTATAGATTAAAGTTGGTAGTGAACCATTATTATCAAACTGATAATAATCACGACAACTTTTACGAAGAAGATTTTTATCTATCATTCCTTTTTCGTTTAAAGCATTGCGAATTAATCCTTGCATATCTAGTGTATTTAAATTATATGCAAAACTTAGTGCATTGATTAAATCTTTTACATCTTGAGAAAAACATTTTTCATGTAATTGTTCTTTAGGTAAAGAAGATATTAATAAATTAAAATCAATTCCTTTATTAAGTAAAATGTTATTAGAATCTCGTTTTGTTAAGTCTTCTTCAATTTGAAGAATAGATCCTTTTACAGAGGTAAAAACTTCGTTAAAACTACAGGTTACGTCTTCGTAATCTTTAAGGTTAATACGGGGAATTTTGTAATAGTTTAATAATTTTTCATACTCTTTTTTTCCTAAATTATTGTATAAAACGATATTTAAAATTGGATGATTAAAAAATTCGTTGGCAGAAAGAGGAGAATATATTAAATATGCATAATGATTAATAGTATCTTTTTTTACATAACTTTTAAGTAGTCCAGAGGCTTCTAATTTTTCACGGGCAACTACTATATCTTCTAGTCTTAATTGCATAGTAGCCATCAAGTGATGATGGGTTAGTTCTTCACTCATTAATTGCAATTTATCTAAGTCATCTATTAATGTTAAATATAGCGAAACAGCAGTGTACCCTATTATTGGCTGATAAAGACGACTAATTATTTTTATATCATTTTCATTTAAGATAGTTTTATTGATAACTGTATATGTATCAGCTGGTAAAATTGTTAGATTTTTCATAGTCATCACCTAGTAATATACTACAACAAAGATAAAAAAAAAGAAAGCTAAACTTTCCTAAAATCCTAGTAAACCTATTATATCATTTGATGTTATTTTAATGAAATATATAAACACAAATGCTAATAAAAGAAATGGGCCGAACGGGATAACTTTTTCATTATTTTTTTTCATTAAATATAGTGACATTGGTAAAGCTAATAGGCTTCCTAAGAAAATAGTTAGGGTCCCAAGTAGCGGATCTAAAACTAGTCCAAAAACAAACATCATTTTAATATCGCCACCTCCCATACTTTCTTTTTTTAATACTTTATTACCTATTAGCATAACTGAATACATTATTGTGAATAAAAGTATTCCAGTTAAAAGATGAAAGAAGGCACCTTTAAATCCTAAAGATAAAATTTGAATTAAAAAGAAATAAATGCTTGCTACAATTAATACTTCATCTGGAATAATTAGATAAGTTAAATCACTTACTACTATTATCATAAGTAATGAAATCATTCCAAGAGCAATTAATAATTGATAGCTAAAACCAAAATTATAATAGGATACGGCAAATAATAGACCTGTAAAAAACTCCATATAGGGAAATAGAATATCTATTTTCCCGCGGCAATAGCGACAACGTCCTTTATATAAAATATAAGATAGTAATGGGATTAAATCTTTATATATTAATTGTTGATGGCATTTTTTGCATTTTCTTTTAGTTAATATTTTTTCATTGTTAGGTAATCTTAGACCAATTAATGTATAAATGGTTCCTAAAATGGTACCTAAAATAAAAAAGATAATTAAATATAGTACTTCCATATAATTATCCTCCTTATATTTATTATTCTATTTGACTATACATACTAAACATTGGCGTTACAATTGATAGTAAAATAACTGCAACAATTCCAGCTAAAATAATCATCATAAATGGTTCCATTAAGCTTTTTAACTGATCGATAATGGCTTTATGCATTGATTGAAAGTGACGAGCAACTTTTTCCATCATAAGACCTAATTGTCCTGTATTTTCACCTGTTACAATCATTTCATAAGCTACTATTGGGATTGCCCACTGTCCACGGAAAGCTGTTGAAACACTATCACCTTTTTGCAAGCAAGTCATTGTATTATTAATAATTTCTTTATAAACTTCATTATCGGTAATCTTAGATAATATATCGATACAATCTGTTATAAAAACACCGTGATTTATTAAAGATGCAAATGTTTTAGTGAAATTAGAAATCTCATTATAAATGATAACTTTACTTACAACGGGCATTTTCATTAAAAATATCTGAACACCTTTTCTAACACTTTGGACTCTTTTTAATAATTGCATAAATAGTACTATTAGCAGTACAATTCCAATTAGTAAGTACATCCAATATGCTTGGACAAACTCACTGGCTGCTAAAACTGTAAGTGTTATTTGTGGGAGCGTAGCATTATTTGATTCAAACATACTAGTAAATTGTGGTACTAAATAAACTAACATGAAGATTAATACTCCACCGGCTAGTGTTAAAATTACAATTGGATATGTCATCGCACTTTTCATTTGTTTTTTTGTTTCGTTCATTGATGTATAATATTCTGCCATATCATCGAGAATTGATGGTAAGTCACCTGTCATTTCCGAAGTTTTTACCATATTAACTAGTAATGGAGGGAAAACTTTTCCTTGACGAGCTAGTGCGATGGAAAAACTTTCACCATGCAATAGTTCATATACAACTTGCCCCCATATTTTTTTATGAGCTGGCTTAGTTGATTGCTTAGCTAAAATTTTTACTGAATCGATAAGCGGAATTCCTGCTCTAATATAGGTTGCAAGTTGAGTAAGTGTAAATGATAAGGTTTCAGCATTCATTTTAGGAGGTCCACCAATATCGATGTCCCCTGCCCCTCGTGGAGCTATACTTACTATCTTATAGTCTTGAGATTCCAAATAACTTTGAACATCTTCTATACTTTCAGCATCAAAAGTTCCTTTTTCTTTTTTGTTCATCGAATTTATTACTTCGTACTTAAAAGGTTTTAATTTTTTGTTTTGTTTTTCACCTTGTGATGTTTGTTTTGGAATGTTTAAATTTGGTGGAGCTTGTTGTTCTTGTGGTATTTGATTTTGTGTTGCTGGCATTCCAGGTGCTATAGGAGATACTGCTTGTTGCTGATAATTATTTGCCATTGCTACTTGTTGAGTCGGATTTTGCTGCTGTAAATTTTGGCTGTTATTTTCATTGATAACTTTATCAGCTTCTAAATCTGCAGTTTGATTATTAGCTGATAAAGGTGCTCCCGTTATTGAGGTTGTTGGAGATGTATTAGTTTTTGTTTTTTTTGTATTAAACCCTTTAAATTTCATTAACAAATCACCTATTTCCTATAACTTAATTTAATCGTATCTTTTCTATTTTATACTATATTGATTTTAACACACCTTTTTTATTTTGAAAATAATTAAATCAACTTTTTATGCATTTGACATATATTATTTTGAAGAGGTGTTATATGTATAATGCTCCATATATTAGGCCTGGTCTTTTAGAAAGAACTGTTGCAGCAACAAAATCTTTTAATTTTGGAAGTTTTTTAGACGGAATCCAAAAAACTCTTGGTGTTATTAATCAAGCAATACCTATTGTATATCAAGTTAAGCCTATGTTGCAAAATGCTAGAACAATGTTTAGAATTGCTGATGAAATTAGAAAACCAAATGAAAGTGCTAGTTCTTCTGATAATACTAATAATGTTACTAAAGTAAGTGTGAAAACTGTTTCTAATGAAAATAGGCCTATTTTTTACATATAAAAAGAGTAATTAATCGTTACTCTTTTTATATTTTTTTATAAAGTCTTCTTTATATTCTAAAAGTCTATTATCTTTTATGGCTTCACGTAGTTCTTCTGTTAATTTTATTAAAAAACGAATATTATGTATTGAAATTAAGCGTCCTCCAAGCATTTCATCTGTTGATATTAAATGTCTTATATATGCTCTTGAATAGTTTTTACATGTATAGCAATCGCAAGTTTCTTCAAGTGGTGATAAATCTTCTTTATATTTTGCATTGTTGAAGTTTATTTTTCCTGTTCTTGTAAAAGCTTGTCCGTGACGAGCAATTCTTGTTGGAAGAACGCAGTCAAAAATATCAATCCCTCTTATTACTCCTTCTATAATATCTATAGGATCACCCACTCCCATTAGATATCTTACTTTATCTTCTGGTAGATATTTGATACCATAATCAATCATTTTATACATTGTTTCTTTATCTTCTCCAACGGATGTTCCACCTATGCTATAGCCATCAAAGTCCATTTTAACAGTTTCTTTACAACTGTATTCACGTAAATCTTCAAATTCACCACCTTGAACAATTCCAAATAGTGCTTGATTTGGATTATTGTGAACTTTTTTTCCTCTTGCTGCCCAACGAAGTGTTCGTTCAACTGAATTTTTCATATATTCATATGTTACAGGATATGGTGGACATTCATCAAAACTCATTGCAATATCGCTATCTAACTTATTTTGAATTTCTATTGATTTTTCCGGAGTTAAAAACAATTTAGATCCATCAATATGACTTTTGAAATGAACTCCTTCTTCAGTAATATCCTTTGATTTGTTTTTGGCTAAAGAAAAAACTTGAAAACCACCACTATCTGTAAGAATCGGTCCATTATAATTCATGAATTTATGTAACCCACCACATTTAGCAACAATATCTTCTCCTGGACGTAGCCATAAGTGATAAGTATTAGAAAGAATAATACCGCTATTTGCTGCTTTTAGTTCTTCTGGTGATAGTCCTTTTACGGTTGCTCTTGTTCCAACTGGCATAAACATTGGTGTTTCAAAAGTTCCGTAATTTGTTTCAATTTTACCTAATCTTGCGTTAGTATTTTTTTCTTTTTGCTTTAAAGTATATTTTATTTTCATAGCTACCTCTTTTTATGTTTTATATATTTTTTTATATTGTTATTTTATAAGCATTGCATCACCAAATGAAAAAAAGCGATATTTTTCATTAACGGCTATTTTGTATGCATTAAGAATATTTTTTTGTCCTGCTAGCGCTGATACTAACATAACTAAAGTTGATTTTGGAAGATGAAAATTTGTAATTAAATTATCAATGGCTTTAAATTCATATCCTGGATAAATGAAAATATTAGTCCATCCATTACATTCTTTAAATTCATTATACTTAGTCATGATTGTTTCTAGAGTTCTCGTGCTAGTAGTTCCAACGGCAATTATTTTATGTTTATTTTTCTTTGTTTCAGTTAATAATCTAGCAACTTCTTTTGTCATTTGATAATATTCACTATGCATTTCATGATCTTCAACTTTTTCTACACTAACAGGTCTAAATGTTCCAAGGCCAACATGTAAAGTTATGTAGGCTATATTAACGCCCTTTTGCTTTATTTTGTCTAATAATTCGTTAGTAAAATGAAGACCAGCGGTTGGTGCTGCAGCGCTTCCTACTTCTTTGGCATAAACTGTTTGATAGCGTGTTTGATCATTTAATTTTTCGTGAATATATGGAGGAAGAGGCATTGTTCCTAATTCTTCTAATATTTCTAAAAGGATGCCATTATAAATTAAAGTAAAATGTCTTATTCCCTCTTCTTTTTCAGCTATACATTTGGCTTTTAGTTTGCCATTTCCGAAAGAGACAATTGTTCCAACTTTAATTCTACGTGCTGGCTTAACTAAGCATTCCCAATCATCTTTATCAATATTTTTTAGTAGAAGTATTTCAATGATGGCATGAGTTTCTTCCTTTTCACCTATTAATCTAGCTGGTAATACTTTTGTGTCATTTAAAACTAGTGTATCACCTTTTTCTAAGTAATCTAATATATCATAAAAATGACGGTGTTCAATTTCACCTGTTTTTTTATCTAGAACTAGTAATCTTGAAAAATCTCTTTTTTCAAGTGGCGTTTGAGCAATTAGTTCTTCTGGTAAATTGTAATCAAAATCTTCTACTTTCATATTTTTACTCCTTAATTTTTTCGCTCTATTCCTAGAACTTCATAAGCTTTATCAGTTACTACTCTACCACGTGCTGTTCTTTTTAATAGCCCCGTCTGTAGTAAGTATGGTTCATAGACATCTTCTATTGTTGTTGGTTCTTCACCGATAGAACTGCTAAGGGCTTCAAGTCCAACTGGTCCTCCACCAAATTTATTTATAATTGCTAATAGCATTTCATGATCTGTTCTATCCAAGCCAATTTTATCTATTTGAAGGCGGTCTAGAGCTTCATTTGTTATTTTTATATCAATAATTCCTGTACCTTTGACAAGTGCAAAGTCACGAACACGTTTAAATAATCGATTGGCTATACGTGGTGTTCCTCGACTTCTTTTGGCTAGTTCTTCTGCTGCATCGTCTGTAATTTTCATATCTAGGACTCTTGAGGTACGTTTTACTATATCACATAATTCTTCAGTTGTATAAAATTGAAGTTTAGAAATTATACCAAACCGATCTCGTAATGGTGATGAAAGATCTCCTGCTCTTGTTGTGGCTCCAACTAAAGTGAATGGTGGAAGGTCAATTTTTATATTTCTACTATTTCCTTCACTTCCAACAATTATATCCAACGAAAAGTCTTCCATAGCAGGATAAAGAATTTCTTCAATATATCTTGGCATACGATGAATTTCATCAATAAATAAAATATCTCCCGGCTCTAAAGAAGAAAGAATTGCAGCTAAATCACCACTTTTTTCAATGCTTGGTCCACTAGCTGTTTTAATATTGGTTCCCATTTCATGAGCAATTATGAAAGCTAGTGTTGTTTTTCCTAATCCAGGTGGGCCATATAATAAAACATGATCTAAAGCTTCATTACGCATTTTTGCTGCTTCGACAAAAACTTTTATATTTTCTTTAACGTCATTTTGACCGATGTATTCACTAATTGTTTCAGGTCTTATGGTATTATCGATAGTTCCATCATCATCTAGAGAATATTGTTTTATAATATTTTCTTCTTTCATATCTTGCTCCTTATCTTAATAATAATTTCAATGCATCTTTAACTTGTTCTTCAATTGAAAGAGAGGTATTTACTTTAGCCAAAACTGGCTTTAATTCTTTTTCTTTATATCCTAAACCAATCAAAACATCTTTTAATTCATTTTCTGTTTGAACTTGATCGTCAGAAATACCAACACCAATAAACTCTAATTTACCTTTTAAATCTAGTACAATTTGTTTTGCTAATTTATCGCCTATTTTAGGAAATTTTTTTAAATATAAAACATTTTCTCTTTCAATGGCATCCATAATCCCATTAATGGAACCAACAGCTAAAATTGGAAGAGTCATTTTGCATCCTAATCCTTTTACACTAATTAATTTTAAAAACAAATCTTTTTCAGCTACTGTTTTAAATCCATATAAGCAATTTTCATCTTCTCTAATTTGTTGATATACATATACTTTGTAGTCTTTTCCAACTTCAAATGAATATGGATTTGAAACATATATTAAAAAGCCTATTCCGTTATTATCTAAAACAATGGCATTATTTTTTAAACTAGTTACAGTTCCTTTTATATAATCATACATATAATCACTCCATTAATAATTATAAACTAAATATTACATTCTTTCAAACTATTATTAATTATATGATGCGAACAGTTGTTTGTCAATTTTAAAAAAAATAAAAAGTCCTTTGGACTTAATTATTTTTTGAATCTTCTTTTTAAATAATTTCTTGCTTGTTCAAAACGATTGTTAATATTAGGGTGTAAATATGAAAATAAGACAGCAATTAAGATACTGGCTGTAAAAAAATTTAGGGAAAAAATTGCATTTATTGCCAAGAAGCCTACTATTACATATATTATAGATAAACTAATAACAATAATAATATTTAAAATATTATTAATATCTTTTTTAGTATTTAAATTTTGACTTTTTTTTGCTAGTAGTTTATCAGCTTTTGCTTCAAAAATTAGATATTTTTCATATAGTTCTTCTTGTGTATTAACTTTAGCACTTGACTCATATTCGTCACCACGCATAATGATATTGCCATTTTCGGTTAACTGTACATCGATATTAGCAAAATTTTCTAATGGTAAATCAACAGAATATGTGTCTGCTAATATTTTTAGAAGTTTATTGCGACATGAATTTGAAATAAATTTTGATTCATTTATATATTTTTTTAGATTATTATTTATTTCTTTTAAATCTTTCATAATTATTTTAATATAAAGTTAGAAAGTAATGTATCAAATTTTCTAACATCTATTCCTTTTTTTAATTTAACTTTTATTGTTCCCATTCTTGTCCACAATTCAACTTCTGAATTAAAATCTACTAATCCGGCATTTTCCGTTGACCACATTAAAATTGAAGAATATGGTAGTGAATATACTTCTACCTTTGTTCCAGTTAAGCCTTGAATATCTTTAATTATTAACCTCTTATTTGTAAAAATTGCAACATCTCTGAATGTTTTATAAGCTGCTATAGCAGTTTCTTCTGATATTAATATTTTTGAAACATCTTGTGGAATTGAACATTCAGAAATTAGTGTCCACTCTAATATATTTTTTATTTCCATTTTTATCCTAATCCTCTTTTAGATTATAATATACATCTTGTACATCATCTAAATCTTCTAATGTTTCAACTAAATTATGTACTTTTTCTTGGCATTCTTCATCAAGTTCAACTTCCATATTTGGAATATATGTTAATTGACATTCAAGAAATTCTTTAACATTATTTTGTTCTAAGGCTTCTTTAACTGCTGTAAATGTTTCTTGTGATGTTGTAATAATGTATGTATTATCTTCTTTTTCGACATCTAAAGCTCCGGCGTCAATAGCAGTCATCATAATAGTATCTTCGTCATAATCTCCTGGAATTATAATTGATCCGCGACGAGAGAACATATAACTTACTGAACCATCTGTGCCTAAGTTTCCACCTGCTTTTGTAAATGAACTTCTAACTTGTGATGCTGTACGATTTCTATTGTCAGTTAAGCAATCAACCATAAAAGCAACTCCGTGTGGTCCATATCCTTCATATCGAACATTTTCATAATTTGCTCCGTCGGTTGTGCCAGTTGCTTTATCAATTGCCTTTTGTATATTTTCTTTTGGCATATTTTGTGCTTTGGCTTTATCAACGGCTAATCTCAATGATGCGTTTTGATTGGGATCTGGACTACCAGTTTTTGCAGCTACCATTATTTCTTTAGCTAACTTTTGAAAAACCTTTCCTCTTGCTGCATCTAACAATCCTTTCTTACGGTGAATTGTTGCCCATTTTGAATGTCCACTCATTGTAATACCTCCTTTGTTTCTATATAATAATATCATATTTTTTTTAATGAGAAAAGTTTTTTATAATTATTTTATAGTGTGATATAATATTTTTAAAAGTTGGTGATTTAATGTATTTAAAAATTAATAATAAATGCAAATATGAAATTGTGGAACTTCGTGGTTTCTTAGAACGTTTTAAAGGATTAAAGTTTTATTTAGATAAACTAGATTTTGTTGTTAAATTTCCTAATAGAAAAATTGTTACAACGGTATTTCTTTGTCAAAAAATTGATATTATTATGACAGGAAAAGATGATGTTATTTTATATTTATATAAAAATGTAAAAAGCGAGAAATATTTTTTACCTAAATTTAGAGTTAAAGATGTTTATTTTTTGCCAT
>CALVIF010000009.1 GCA_944329395.1 uncultured Bacilli bacterium
CTTGCCGGGATTTGGCTCCTTTTATTGTATCAAAAAGCCGCACCAGGTGGTGCGGTTGAAATTTGAATTTAGGAAAGTGAACAATATATGTTCACTTTTATACTTTATAAAATATTAGCTTCTTGCAGCTCCATCTACTGATAAAATTGCTCCTGTAATATAGCTAGCTAATGAACTAGCTAAGAATAAGAAGGCGTTTGCTACATCAATTGGTTGGCCTATTCTTCCTAAAGGAATCGTTTCAATTAGTGGATCAATTATTTGCTTTGGAAGAGTTGAAACCATATCTGTATTAATAATTCCTGGTGCGACAGCATTTACTCTAATATTTAATGGTCCAAGTTCACGAGCTAATGATTTTGTTAGACCATTAACTGCAAATTTACTAGCGGGGTAACCAACGCCAGATGGTTGTCCATAAATACTTACCATTGAGCTTGTATTTAAAATTACACCACCAGTTTTTTTCATATATGGTACCACACATTTAATCATATTAAAAATTGCTTTAACATTTACATCTATAATCTTTTCAAATTCTTCATATGACGTATTATCTATTTTTTTATTTGCAGAAATTCCAGCATTATTTACTAAAATGTCAATTTTTTTATATTTTTTTACTATATTTTTAACTGTTTTTTCTATATCAGTTGGATTATTTAAGTTTGGATAATAGCCTTCTACTTCAATTTTTTCTTTTTTTAATTCTGCTAAAGTTTTGTCGACGGTCTCTTTTTTTGAACCAAATAAAATTACTTCGGCATTATTTTTTTTAAATAGTTTTACTGTTTCTAAACCAATTCCTCTTGTACCACCTGTGATAATTGCTACTTTTCCTTTTAACATATTTTTCTCCTGATAAGTTTATAATAAATATATTTTAAATTTTATCTTTATTTTTTATTTTCTTTTCTATTATTTTATATATTTCCATAATAACAATTATAAGTGTTGAAATTATAAATAATATTATCATATGTAATATTGGTACACTACTTGTCTGTAATAGACGACTTAATAATGGTACCTCACTAACAATAATTTGTAATATAATGGCAGACACTATACTAAAGATAATTAAAGGATTGGATTTTAGTGATACTTTGAAAACAGAGTTCTTTTCACTTCGACAATTTAGAACATGCATATTTTGCATAAAGACCATTAGAACCATTATATATCCTCTTGCTGCTTCTGTTGATAAGCCTGTTTTTAATAAGAATAACCAAACAATAAATACAATTGTTCCAATACTAATTCCTGCTGTTAATACTTCTGATAATAGGTCCTTATTAAAAATTGATTCTTTAGTACTTCTTGGTGCATCTTTCATAATACCTTTTTCAGCTTTTTCAAACGATAAGGCAAAATCTTGTAGACCATCGGTTACAATATTTAGCCACAATAACTGAATTGCAACTAATGGCATTGGTAAATCAAAAATAATTGATAGGCAGAAAAATAATACTTCTGCAACACCACACGATAATAACATATAGCTAACTTTTCTAATATTGCTATAAGCATTTCTTCCTTCTTTTATTCCTAAAACAATTGATTTAAAATTATCATCTAAAACAATCATTGATGATGTTTCTTTGGCAACATCTGTACCACTTCCCATAGCAATACCAATATTTGATGCTTTAATAGCTGGAGCATCATTAACTCCATCACCTGTTACAGCAACAAATTCACCTTGTCTTTTATATGATTCAATAATTTCTAGTTTATTAATTGGGGTTACACGTGTAAATACTTTTTTTGTTTTTATGTAATTATCAAAAGCTTTTTTACCTTTTGCGTAATATTCGTCAACTTCAACAGACGTTGCTACTTCATCCATACTTTCGACAATTCCCAATTCTTTAGCTATTGAAAAAGCAGTTAGTGGATGATCACCAGTAATCATAACAACCTTTATTCCTGCTGTTTTACATTCAGCAATTGATTGTTTTACCTCTTTACGAATAGGGTCGATAAAAGCTACTAGACCGATAAAATGCTGATCTTTGATTTCTTTTTTTTCATCATTATTATAGTTTGTTTCTCCTTGTGATATAGCGATGATACGATAACCATGACGAGCTAACTCATCATTTTGTTTTTGGATTAATTCTTTGTCAAGAGGTTCATATTTATTTGAAACTTTCATATCTTTACAAAAACTTAATACTTTTTCTAATGATCCTTTAGTAGTACAATAAGTTTTTCCATTATTTTTATAATAAACTGCTGAATATTTATTTTCTGATTCATATGGTATTGTATTTATTATTTCATATTCATCAGTATTAACTTTTGCTTTCATAGCTAGTGCTAGAAAGGCTATATCAATGGAGTCTCCAAAACGTTCAAATCCGCTCTTTGTTTTAATTAATTTTGCTTCATTATTAATCATACCTAATTTTGAAATAAATTTCATATCTTCTAATTTAGCATTTTTTTCTTGTTCAATTTCACCAATGTCATTATATCCACTTCCATGAATATTAAAAATAGAACCGTCTGGCAAAACAATTTTCTTTGCTGTTTGTTCATTAACCGTAAGTGTACCTGTTTTATCAGATGCAATAACAGTACAACTTCCTAAACTTTCGACTGAATTTAGCTTTTTAACAATAACATTATTTTTGCTCATTCTATTTGAAGCAATGGTTAGAGCCATAGTTAGTGCTAATGGTAATCCTTCTGGCATTGCTGAGACTGATAATGCAATAACTGATAGGAAAATTTCACTACCATTTGTTCCCTTTATATATAATAAAGCGGCAATTATTATTGCTACTATTATGACAAGCATACTAATTTGCTTTGAAAATTTTTCCATTCTAATGGTAAGTGGAGATTTAGTATCTTTTGTTTGTGCTACCTTATTAGCAATTTTACCAATTTCAGTATTAATTCCGGTTGCAACAACTACAGCAGTGGCTCTTCCTGTTAAAACATTAGTTCCAGCATAAGCCATGTTAGTTCTTTCGGCTAAAATAGCATCTTTTCTTATAACATCAGTATCTTTTGCTATACTAATACTTTCACCAGTAAGAATTGATTCATCAATTGTTAAATTAGAGGAATTAATTAAACGTAAATCTGCACTAATTTTTGTTCCTGATTCTAGTAAAACGATATCCCCTATTGTTAGTTTTGATGAGTCTATTTCTACTTGTTCATTATCTCTTAAAACTTTGGCTTTTACTTCAATTAATTTTGATAGAGCTTCAGCGTTTTTATTTGCCTTCCACTCTTGAAATGTTCCCATAAGTAAATCAACTATAATAATAAATAATATAGCTATTCCATCTACTACTTCATTTATTAAAAATGAAAACATCATTGCTACAACCAATAATAACTCAATCGGATCAATTAATTGTTTAATCATTATCTTAAAGAAAGAGTCTGTCTTTTTTTTAGGTATTTCATTATAGCCATATTTTTCTAAACGACTAGTAGCTTCTTTTGTAGTTAATCCATCGCTACTAGTTTTTAATTCTTTATAAATTTCACTTTCTGAATGCTTGTACCAATCTTTTTCTTCCATATTGCCTCCTTATTTTGTATTTATATTCTGCCATTTTAGTATAACATAAATTATTTTTATTTGATAGCTCCTTTACAATACAATTTTGTATTTTTTTAAGATTATGTTTTCTTCTGGAATATAAACTTCTTCCAATAATTTTCCATTATTTTTCTCTATTACTTTTGATGATGATATGTTATTTTTATCACATGAAATGTACACTTCCTTTAATCCTAAATCATGACATTTATCCAAAGCTAATGAAAGCATTTTTGTTCCATATCCTTTATTCCTTTCTTGTGGCTTAATTCCATATCCTATATGTCCTTCATAATCTTTTAATATAGACAAATCAATATAATGATGAATAAAAATGTGACCAATTATATTTCCTTTTTCTAATAATATATAAGAGCTTGTAGCAATATTTTTTTTTGCTTTTTTTGTTAGACATTCTTGTTTTCCAATATCAATTAAAAATTTTTCATAATTTTTATATTTACTATAATTTAAAGGATCAGAATCACTATTTGACTTCTTAAATGAGCGATAATACTTTAACCAGTTATCTTTATCTTCAAGTGTTGGAAATCTTAAAATTAAATTTTCCATATGCCCTCCTTTTTACCTATGTAGTTGAATTAGCATATTTACTAATTTAAGAGCCTTTTCTTTTGTTTCTTTATCTACATTTAAGTTATTTATATGCATAATACTTTTTGTAATTTTACTTATTGTTATTATATCAGTTTGATTTATGCCAATATTTTTTAAGCTGGTAAATATTGTTTCAACAAACCTTTCCATTTCTTCTTCTTTATATTCTTTGACAAATTTTTTTATTTCTCTTGAAAATCTTATACTTTTGCGACTTAATGAGTCTTCTACAAAAAAGCTACCAAAACAGTTCCAACTTGATGGATAGTGTTGTAGAATTGACTTGGCTGTAGTATTAACTACTCTTAGATTTGCAGGCGAATACATTAGCATTCCTACAATACTATGATTAGGTACATATTTTTTTATTTTATTTTTTATTAGTTGATATTTTTGTGACTGAAATTCTTGTTCACGCATACCAGGACCATCAAAGTCATAAATTGCTTGTATGCGATTTTGAATATTTAATGAGGACTCCATTGCTCCAGCGACTGCAAGATTTCCTCCTTTTGAATGGCCTCCTATATATATTATTTTGTCATCATCTTTTATCGTTTTATTAATATATTCTTTTGCTAGAATTTGACTTGGAATTGGATAGCGATGAGATAAATGACAATCTTCTTTCCAGCCACTTATATAACTATTTGTACCTTCAAATGATATATAGGTAAAATAATTTGATTTAATTGTTATTGCGCCAAACTGAATTTCATTAGCAATTACTTTTTTATAATTTGTAATAAGTAAATTTTTATATCTATTGGATAGTTTCATAGCCATTAACATGTTATGAGCATCACGATAAACTTTAGATTCTTTTTTCAATTTATTAGGAGTCATTTGTAAGATATAAACATTTGTTAATTCTTCAATTGTTATTGGTAATTGCTTTAGACAATTATTAAAATTTAGATATGATAAATTTGCAAATATCAAAGCATCAACCTCGTTAAAGGGGATTTCCTCAAATGTTTTATTACGGTAATATTTTACATATTCTATAATATTAGCCATTTATTATACACCTCTATTTATTATTTATTGTATCATTTTTTTTTAATTTCGACACTAAAAAAAGAGGTTTAACCTCTTAATTATATTATTTTTTAATTATATTTTTTATTTTTAAAAATTATTAACTTACTTTATTAGTTATTTTTTCTAAAGCTTGTGATAATTGATCAGCACAAGATGTTTGTTTAAAACCACAAGTTATACCTTTTAACTTTTTTACAACATTATCAACTTTTTGTCCTTCTACTAATGCACTTATTGCTTTTAAATTTCCATTACATCCTCCAGTAAAAACTACATTATGAATGCAATCGTTTTCGATTTCAAAATCTATTTGTGTTGAACAAGTTCCTTTTGTTCTATAAGTATGTTTCACTATTTTTTTCCTCCTTTTAATTTATGAATTATATGGAATAAATAATAATGCCAACTAATTGGTAATTCAAATTCACCAATTAACTCTTCTACATAACCATTAAATCCTCTCTTAAATTCATAAATTCCATAATCTTTAGGATGCGTGTTTATATTAGCAGGTATTCCATAAAAGTTATACTTTTTAAAGCCATTTTCTAGACCATATTTAATCATCTTCCATTGAAGTAAGTATTGCGAATTAAATTTCATATATTCTTCATAATTACCACTTGATAAATAAACTATTTCTGGTTTAATCATGATAAACATTGAACCAGATAGTGTAATAGTATCTTTATTAACTTTTTCTTTAATTTTAAGTGCTTCTACTATACGTTTTTCATAAGAAAGAATTTCATTTTCTAAATTTTTTTTCTGTGCATCATTATATTTTGCACTACCAAGATTAGCAATTTTTTCTTCTTTTTTAGTCTTTTCTATTTTTAGATTATTAATATAATCATTTAGATTTAATTCTGTTATATAATATTTTACTTGTTCCTTAGAATGAAAAAGTTTATACATTTCTTGATAATATGAAACATCTCTTATTGCAAATCCTTTTCTTTCACCTGTTTCTATCATTATATTTTGAAATTTTTCTAACTCATCATATGTTAATTCTTTAATAGATATACAGTTTTTTTCGGCTTTTCGAATCGTATTTCTAGTATTTGGTTTCATTTCTTTTAAAATTTGTTCTTCTGTTTTTCCCTCTAAATCTAATGAAAACATCCAACTAACTTGCTCAAGTTTATTAGTAGGTACTTTTTTATATCCTAGTTTTAGTAAATGGTCTACAACGTTTGTATTATCTAAACCATTTTCTACTATTTCGCCATCAATATCTCTTTGTTTATTTATTACATATGGATCTATACGTAATACATATCCTTTTTTATTTTTTATAAATTTAAAAATTTCTTTTGTAAAAAACTCTAGTAATTGTTTATTATTATAGTCTAACAAGAAACCTCTAGGGCTATAAAACTCATACCTATTGAAATGTCTTTTATGGCTTAAAAGCATTGTGGCTGCTATTAAATTATTATCTTGTTTTACTCCTACATAATCAACGTTCCAATTATTTGTTTTTCTCAATTTAGCTATTTCTATTGCAGAAAGAAATGTTTTTAATGGATGATTTTCCCAGTATTTTTGATATTGTTTTTCGGTTAGTTGTACAAAGTTCATTATTTTAACCTCCTATTACTGTTTTCTTTTAGCTTTATATTTTATTTCGGCTACTATTTCATCTATATCAAAGTTAAATCTATTTAAGTTTTTTTCTTTATCAATCAATGTAATAATAAATAGTACAATTGTTATTATTAGCATTAATAAAGTACCAAATAAAATCATATTAAAATTTTCTTTTCTATCAATGGTTGTATCAAGATAACTATTGGTTAGATAATTATTAAAATTTTCTTCAGTAATTACTATTTCATTTTCTACTGGTAAAAAGTTTTTTATGTTTGCAAGAGCCATTTCTTTTAGTTCTTCATTTATAATTACAGGATAGCCATATACTTTAATTGGTTTAGGCTTTTTTGTTGTTCTTTCATATGTATAATCAATTATATCCTTAAATTTTGAGTAATCACTATCTTTTATTGCTATTAAATATGTATACCAAGCTCCTGATTCTTCTTGTTCAATAACAAAATGAATCGATTTTTTACTTGTTGAAAAGTATGCAAATTTTTCAGACATCTTTGATACTTCAATATATGAATACTCATCTGCACTACTTACTTCTGACCATGATTTAATATTTTTCTTTTGATTATATATCTTATATGAACATACAGAGAGAATGGTTATTACAATTAAATATACAGAACATAGTAGTAATTTAATTGCAAATCTTTTTTCTTTTGTTATTTTATTTTGTTTTTTTAGTTTTGTTTTTTTCATACTGTTCTCCAAATGTAGAAATATTTAGTCTTCATTAAATAATTTTTTTATATTTGTTTTTGGTAATAACATTTTAATTGTTTTATCAACTTTAAAATTAAATTTTATAGCGTCAGTTTTAAATTCTTCTCCATCAATACACCATGATGTTTTTGGTTGATCAAGAAACTCTAATTCTAAATTATCTGTCTGATAATATTTGATATCAGGAACATCTTTAATATCCATATTAAAGATTTTAACAAATAGCTTTAACATTTCTTTTTTATTTTTTACTTCTGCAAATGCAAATTCAAATTTTTTATCATCTAATTTTATGTCATAATAAATATCATTTACTCCAGCAATACGGGAAGAATTAGTTATAAAAATAAATGATGCTTTACTTTGATATTCTTGGTTATCTATTTTATATTTAATATTATATGTATGAATACTATTACGTAGTTGTTTTAGTCCATACATAATATAGGCTGCTTTTCCATATTTTTTCTTTAATTCTCTAGGCGTATTATATGTCATATCAATATAGTCGCCTAGGCATGCAACATAAACAAAAGGAGTATCATTTACATAGCAGATATCGACGTTTTTAATTTTTCCAGTTAAAAGTAATTCTAAATTTTTTAAGTAATTACTATTTAATCCATACATATTAGCAACATCATTTGTTGTCCCCATAGGAAGATTGGCTAAAACAAGAGGTCTTTTTCTTGCTAAATTACCTGTTACAACTTCATTTAAAGTTCCATCTCCTCCAGCACTAATTACTAAGTCAATATCATCTGATAAATTTTTAACTATTTCAGTGGCATCCTTGATTTTTTTGGTATATTTTATTTCGGCTTCATAATCATATTTTCTTAAAATATCATAAAACTGCCTTTTACCGCCTATACTTTTTACCTTGCCACTTTCTGGATTCATAATTATTGCACATTTTCGCATTTATACATCAGCCCTTTTTTAGTTATCTATTATATTATACCATTTTTATAAAACATTACTAGTGTTGCTTTTAATAATAAAAAGGGAAAATTTTTCCTTAATTTAAATGATTTCGCATTATTATTTTATAAACTAATACTATACCTGCCGGTATTGACAATAATAAATATTTTAAGACTCTAAGAAAATTTATTACTAAAGAGATGAATTGTTTTATAAATTCTTTTATAATTCTTGCTTCTTTTTTTGCGTGGCTTCGACTTAATAAATTACTAATTCTTACTCGTTGTTTATAAAATTTTCCTTTAGAACGATGTTTACTATTTTCATCATAATAAATATCAAATTTAGTTTCTATATATGTTTTACAGTGGAAATAATATGATTTATGAAAATCTTCTAAGGCAAGTTCATATTCTAGATAATCATTATTTATTTTTTTCGTTTCTTTTTCAGCTATTATTTTTTCATCAATAATTGAGCTAAATTTATTAGTCATATGAGTTAGAGTAAAATTATCTTCAATTTTTTTGCGACAGTTTTTCTTTAGTTTATTTAGATTATTAATTACTTTTGTTATTTGTTGATAATACATTTCTATTTCTTCATAATACTCTTCTATAGTTTGGTTTTCTTTATAATGGACAAGGCCGCCAACAGTTTCGTCAATTAAGTCTTTTTGGCCACCAACATCTGTAGAAACTACTGGTACTTGCATTGCTAATGATTCATAAGATGTAAGAGCTAATCCTTCAAGTGATGAACAATTTACAGTAATGTCGCTGATTGCATAAATTTCAGCACTTTCTTTTATCATACCTAATGCTTTAAAGTTATTATTAATTTTATTTAAAACTTTATTGTATAGTGGCCCATCTCCTGCTATTACAAAATATAAATTATCGTTTGATTTTAATAGTTTCTTAGCTATTTCAATAAACATTAGAGGCCTTTTTTCTTCAGATAATCTTGCTATAAAAGAAATTATTAATTTATCTTTTGGTATTTGATATTTTTCTTTTAATTGTTCTTTATTATATATTTTAGGATTAAATTTTATTTCATCAGTTCCAATATATATAGTTTGAACGTTTTTCTTATTATAATCTTTTTCTAGTTGATTTTTAGTAAAATTATTACAACAATAAGTACCTGATAAATATCTATCAACATCCTGTGTACATCTTCCAAAGCTTTCACGTTCATCTTTTAGGTCAATTGAGTGAACGTAGTCAATAAATGGTATGTGTGGATATTTTCCTTTTAAATATGGAACCATATAATATCCGTATGGTGAATTACTTATTACAACTGCATCGACATTTCTTGAATCAATTATGTAATCTGTAAAATTTATGTAATCTATTCTTTCTAAGAATGTTGACATATCATATACTTCTGTAGCATATTGTTCAAATTCTTGACGGATGACATTTTCATTTGGTGTTGTAGTTAAAACAATTGTTTCATATTTATTTTTATCTAGGCGTTTTAATAATTCTAAATTAAATAAATCTGCTCCACCTATTACCATCCATGGAAAAATAAATAAAATTTTCTTTTTCATTTCTTTTTTATATTTAGGAAGAGTCATATTGTATGTTTTGACTTTAGCATATTTTTTTCCTTCTCTTGGAAATTGAATAATTTCTACGTCATTTTTTATTTTACTAGCCGTTTCATTAACATATTTCATTGCTTGTTCATTATTTTTCTTAGCACGAGAAAATTCTCCAGTATTACTTACTCTATACCAAAATAATGGAGCATTTACTCTTATAGGTTTTTTTCCTTTTTCAAGTAATTTTAGCCATAAATTCCAATCTTCATACATTGATTTTTCTTTTATACCAAAACAACCAACTTCTAATAAATCTTCCTTACGGATTAGACTACTGATGCAAATTAGATTTTCTATTTTTTGTTGTTCTACGGTTAAATATCTTTCCCATAAAAATTCTTTATCACCAAAATTTATCATTTTGGTATAAGCAAAAGTTGCGTCTGGATGAGTTTCTAGGGTCCAATATAGACACTCTAACATTGTTTTATCTGGTATATCGTCACAGTCTAAAAAAAATATGTATTTAGTATCTTTGCTTGCTTTTTTAATACCAAAGTCTCTTGCAACAGATGGTCCACCATTTTCTTTATGAAATACTTTTATTCGTTCATCCATTTTTTCTATTTTTGATAATTCTTTTAATGATTCTTTATCCTTTGATCCGTCATCAACAATTATCCATTCAAAAAATGGGTATGTTTGATTAAAAACAGCTATTGCAGTTTCTTTCAGTGTTTTTCCGCCATTATAAAATGGTGTTATTATGCTAATTGTTGGTTTTTCTTTATCGTTTATAAGAGTTCCTATTTTTTCTATTTTTGCACCTGGTCTTTTATTATAATCCATTTTTACACCTCATATTTTTAATTTTATTTTTTATTCTATATGTTAACGATAATCGTAATTCATGATTTAATCTGATAATTCTTTCATGTAATTTTTGATTTTCTTCATATAATTTCTTACTATTATTTTGTTCTGAAAGATTTTGTTTAGAAAAAAATTCAATGCAATATATAAAATCTGCAATATCAATTATATTGGGTTTAGTTAATTTCTCGTCTAAAATATTTTTTCTTATATCATAATTTTCATCAATATATTTTTTATTTTCATTTATAATTTGATTAATTTTATTTTTTGAAATCGTTAGAATAACATTTAAAAGATCTTTATTATTTGTCATTTTAGTACCAGAAAAATTATCATTACTTAGTGATATTATATTATCTTTAGTTATTAGTTCTAAATCACCATTATAGTTTGATAAAATAGCAATTTTTTTCAATAACATAGCTTCAACAATGCATCTATCAGCAGCAATTACAATACTATGTTCATTCATTATTTTAAATACATCAGTTGTTTTACCATAAAAATTTATATCACTTTTATATTGTTGTTTAAACGATTCTAATATTTCACCATCACCTACAACTGTTATGGTAGTACTACTATTATTCTTCTTTAACTCTAAGGCAAATTCTATAGCTGATTTAATCATTTTTTCTTTTTCTTTACAAATACGTCCTATAATTAGTATTTTGTTTTTAGAAGTTTTATTATTATTGATTTTATCAAAACTTTTTATATCAAAACTATTTTTTTGATAATAATATTTATTTAAATTATCTATATTAAATTTTTTTGAATTAATATATTTTTCATTTTCTCTAATTACTACTATTTTAGATGCATTTTTAAAACAAATTGGAAAAAGATAATTATATATTGAGTAAGTTTTAATATACCATTCATATGTACCTTTGATGCTTGAATGAATATAGATTACATAAGGTATTTTTTTTAATAAAGCAATGCTTAGTATATGTAAGATACATGGGTATTGATGAATATGAATTTCATCTATTTTATTTTCTTCTATTATTTTTTCAAGTTCATTTGGAATATATATATTATTTGATAAAGTAAAGTTATAATTTATAACTTTGAATCCTTCTTCTTTAAGTATACTGGTATAGCAACCATCACTTGCTAATATAACTACATCATATTTTCGACGTTTGTATTCTCTTGCTTGCGTAATGACTGCCGTTTCTACTCCACCGATGTCTAATTTTTCTAAGCAAATTAAAATCCTTTTCATTACTTTACTCCTCTTAATAAATTGATATTTGTTCGTTGTAATATTATTTAATTGGACCTTATTTATAATTGAAATTTTACTAATAATACGTTTATATTATAACAAAAAATATAGTTATATACAATTTTTGCATAAAAAAAGCTATTATTAAATAATAGCTATAATTCTTCAACAAAACTTTTTTCTAATTTTTTAAATATTAAGTATCCAATAATTAATATTATAAAGCTTCCAATTCCCCAAATTGTCATCATTTTTATATCTGGAAATTTATGATAATATAAAATTGCTCTATATGCTTCTACTAATTGAGCCATAGGATTTAGTTTTAAAAATATTTGAAACTTTTCAGGTAACATACTACCAAGATAGACAATTGGAGTTGCATAAAAGCCTAACATTAGAATAACACTTATGAAGTGTGAAACATCACGAATAAATACTGTTAAAGCAGATAGGATAAATGTTAGACCTAAAGTTAGCATATATTGTATTAATACTAAAATAGGAAATAATAATAAATGTATTGAAAATCCTACTCCACTAACAATTATAAATATTGTAACAATAATACATGTTATTAAGAAATTAATCAATTGACTGGTTGTAATTGAAATAGGAATTATTTCTCTTGGAAAATAAACCTTTTTTAAAATATTACCATTAGCTACAACACTGCCGGTTCCGGTTTGAATTGCGGTTGTAAAAAAATTCCATGGTATTAAAGCAACAATCATAAATATTGTATAATTTTCAACATCTACTCTTAAAATATATGGAAAAACAATGGCATATACAGCAAGCATAAGTAATGGGTTTAGAAATGTCCATATTACACCTAGCCATGAGCCTTTATATTTTCCTCTAATTTCTTTTTTTATGTTTGTTTTTAATAATTCTCGATAATTGTATAGTTCTTTAAATACTTTCAATTTTATCACCCACAAATCTTTAGATATTCTTCTAAAACATCGCTAGCTTTACCATCCATTTTTATTTGTCCTTTATATAACCAAACGGCCCTATCACAAAATTGCTTTACTTGCTCCATACTGTGTGAAACAATAACGATTGTTTTTCCAGACTTTTTTAAATCTTTTAATTTTTTGAAACATTTTTCTTGAAAGTGTTGATCACCAACTGCTAAAATTTCATCAATTAGCAATATTTCTGCTTGAACGTTAATGGCTACTGAAAATGCTAGTCGCATATACATACCTGATGAATATGTTCTAACGGGATTATCAATAAACTCTTCTAATTCTGAAAATTTAATTATTTCATCAATTTTTTCATCAATTTCTTTTCTCGTTAAGCCAAAAATAGATGCATTAAAATAAATATTTTCTCTACCAGTAAAGTCATCGTGAAATCCTGCACCTAATTCTAGTAATGATGTAAGTTTTCCATTTGTTGTAATTTTACCACTTGTTGGATATATTATTTTAGTCATTAATTTCAATAGTGTTGATTTACCACTACCATTAGTACCTATTAAGGCTACACTTTCACCTTTTTTTATTTCAAGATTAATATCTTTTAGAACATGATGAATATCATTTTTACTTCTATTTTTTTTAGAAAAAAATAATATTTTTTCTTTTAGTGTATTAGCTTTATCATAATAAAGTTTAAAATCTTTTGATACATGAGCTACTTTTATTGCTACATCTTTTTTCACAAAAAACTACCTCTCTTTTCTGAAATTTTATTATATCTTATTTTTTTTAATTTGTAAAATTTAGTAAATATAGTTTAATAATTTTGAAGTTAATTTAATATATCCTTTAGTTGAAAGGTGTAAGCCATCTACTGTATATTTTTCGGCAAGATTTCCTTTATCATCAATTAATTCATCATATATATTTATATATGTTATATTATTTTTTAAACAATATTCTTTTACTTGTTTATTTACAGTTTTTATTTCTTCATTATATCTTTCTTCTGTAGCATTATATTCTAATTCTCTATTTACAGGAAAAATTGATTGTATATATATTTTTGTTTTTGGGCGATACTTTTTTATTTCCGTAACTATTTTTTTTATGTTTTCAACAACCTTTTTTTCATCGTCATCTTTATATTTTAAGTCATTTGTTCCAATTAATACAAAAACTTTAGTTGGATTATATTGATATACTAGCTCATCTAATTTATTAATAATATCTTTTGTTTCATATCCCGCAATTCCACTATTTACTATAGGAATATCTTTAGAATACATTTCGCTAATTGGATACCAATCGGTAATTGAATCTCCTAAGAAAACAATATTTTCATTTTTTGAATTTTCTTCTTTAGTTTCAATTGTTATATTTTTAGTTTCTATTTTACAATTTATTTTTATTGCTAATACTAAAAATATTATAATTATTAATAAAATGTTTATTATAGCTAAACTTATTAACTGATAATTTGGTTTATCTTTATTTTTTTTATCTTTTTTCATTTTTTCACTTCCATTATGGATTATACTAATTATATTTTTCATTTACAAGGTCTATTGAGTTTACTTTACACTTTGCTAATATGTTTTTAAATATTTTTTTTAAAGCATTAAAGATTTCTACTCTTATAAATTCTATTACTAGACAAATAGTCATCACTATAATTGTTGCGATAGTCATTTTAAATAAAATGCTACTTGTATGTATATAGCCGGTATTTATCTTTAATATTTTGTACATATATTTCATTATAAATGGATTTTCATGAATTATGTATACGGCAAAAATTAAAGATGCTACTTTATTAATTATTTTACTTTGAAAACTTAGTGTTTCAAAGAATAAAAAATAACAAATAGTTTGAATTATTAATATTGGATTTTGATAATAAAACAAGTTAGTTAAAATTAAATTAGCATAATAATTTAATGTATTACTACTAGTAATATTTTTGATTTGATTACTAAATTCATATAATAAGAAATTAAATGTTCCTAAAAAAATAAATATTGTTAATAATATTAATCTTATTTTTACTTTATTATAATTTTTAAAATGTATATTATCTTTTAATGGATATTTTTTTAAGTATGCACCAACTATATATAAATATATAAAATGAATTAAAGAAAATCCTGTATTTTGAAAAGTATTTTGATTTGTTATTGTTGGTATTATTGAAAAAATTATAAACATAATTATTATTAATTTTCTGTGTTCAACTTGTGATAATTTTTTTATTAATATATTTATATATGGACTCATTATATACATTGATAAATATACAACTAGAAACCAATTATTTTGATATTCAAGTGGGGAAATAATTTTAATTATTTCTAAGGCTGTAAAAGAATGAAGATTATTAGCATACATGATTAAGGCGATGATTATTTTATAAAACCAAGCCATAAATGCTAGGGAAAATATTTTTTTTATGGAAATTTTTTTATCGTGTTGAAAATAACCGGATGCTAAAATATATGAATTTACATGAACGATTATTATCATACATATAAATTCTAAGGCTATTTTAGTTAATCCTTCTGTGTTATTAATAAGATTACCACCAGTTGAAATTATCATGTGAAATAATACAATAAAAAACATTGAAATTATTCTCATTAATTCAAAATTTGAATTTCTTTGTTTTACCATATAAGCCCCCTACCATTTGATCTTTCATTAATTATTAACTATTATTTATTTTATCACTTTAGTAAAAAAATTAAAAGAGAGTTATTTCTCTCTAATAATTAAACATATAGCCTTCATTATTTTTTTCTGTATCTGTTAAAACATAATTTTTTATATTTAAATCATCAAGATTATATTGAACTCCTTGTACTCCATGATGATTAAGTTTTATTGTTAATTTATTATTTTCTTTATAATAATTTTGTAGTCGTTCTATTCTTATTTTTATATATTCATTGGTACTTTTTATTGATATATATTGTGAATATGAAATTAATAATGAATTAAAAATAAATATAGCTATAATTAAACTACTAACAATATTTGCTAATTTATTTTTTTTGTAATCTTTTTTTAGGATATAAATTAGTGAATATATTGGTAGTAAATATACATATGGAATATAACGTGCCCAATAACTTCCATCTAGAGCTAAAACAAGTATTATAGTGGTAAGAATTACTAATCCATAAACTATTATTTTTTCATATTCTTTATCTTTTTTTAATTTTATTCCTATAATTATCAAAGATATAAATGAAAAAATAAATATGGCACTAAATAATGGTCCGAATCCTCCCATTCTTATATCAGGAATATTATAATTTTCTATTTCCTCTTTAGTAAATGTTAGGGGAACTTTTAGGTCTGGATCATTTTGCGTAGTTGCGTAACTCGGTGAGACATTTTCACCTTTTGCAAATATACTTGTCAAAAATATTCTTAGAGAACTATATTCTTGCATGGAAGATGGCATTTCCATCATTACCATATTATCTACATGATTTTTTCCATACAATGGAAATAGTGGATGTCCATGTTGAATAAAATTCTTGGTATATGTAGAAGAACCAACTACAACTACTGAAATTACTACAACAATTAAATAATAGATGGTTTCTTTAATTAATTTTTCTTTAAAAACTTTTTTATCTACTAAATAATTTTTTATATTTCTATATAAATATAAAATAATACTAAATATAGCTGCAAAAGCTAAACCAGTAAATTTAGCATTTACACACCAAATTATTGACATAGCTAAAATAAAATTATTTTCATCTTTACTTTCTGTTTTATATAATGACTTAATTATACTTATTATTATGATGATAAATAAAGATATGGCTAGAACACCATCTAAATATAGATTTGCAACTTGCGTTAATGATATGGGATTAAATGCTAAAGTAATAGATAAAAATAGGCTTTTAATTTTTGAGATTTTTATTTGTCTAAATAGATCATAAAAAATAAATAATCCTATGTATATCCATAAAATATTAAAAACTTTTCCGGTTTCAATATTGTTTGTAAATGCATAGACAACAGCTGCAAATTGTTCTGTGCCATTTGCATAATGATTTGACCATTTTACATTAACATTATCTTCTAAGATATCAAATGGATTATTTTTAAAATCGGCAATATCCTCATAAACTGGATTCCAGCCATTTTTTAGTGCGCCAATCGTTAATTTATGATAAGTATTACCATCGGCAGTACTGTCATATATTTTCCCTACAGCAAAAGTTGCTGCAGAAAAAATAATTAAACCAATTATAGTAGCTAATATCGCTTTTTTTAAATTTTTTCGATAATATAAACTAAAAATTATTGTCGAAATAATGATTGTTATTGGTAAATGAAACTTTGTTATTTCAAGATTAAATATAAATAAACTTGAGGTAAATATTAAAACTATCGTGATAAATAATAATAGATATTTTGATGATAAAGTTAATATATTTAGAGTATTTTCAAAAAAATGCTCAAATTTATTATTTTGTTTTTGAGAATATTTTTTTACTTCAATAGTTTTTTTTGTTTTATTTTTTGACATATTTTCACCCATTACTCTTTTTTTGCTTTTACTGAAGAAATTTTATAATATAATTCAATAGCATCATTTGGCCAACTATGAGGTTTATCACTTAAATCAGCTAAACCATATACTGGAGATTTTTTATTTTCTGAATTATACGTATAAAATTCAAAATCTTTTTGTCCTTCTTTTTTACCGGTTTCAATTAAATTAATTCTATAATCCCATGTTGATTTTAATTGATAAATATCTTTTACTAAGATTAGATAATCTCCAATGTAAAAGAATGCTGTAATAATTGATAAATCTATTAATATATATTTATAAATTTTATGAATATCTTCTAGATTAATTGCTAATGTTGTAATAGCAATTAACATAAATACAACAATACCAAACCAGGAACGCTCTGGAAATATTGGTGATAAAACAGTTGCATATATAGTAAAAAAGGCACCTAGTAAAAATATGAAGACGCGATTATCAATTTTTTTCTTTTGATAGATATAAATTGTAATTAAAATTACTGTAATTACAACCAAAACAGGAATGTATTCTATAATTCCAATTGTACAATTAATAGTACGTTCAATTAGTTTTATAATTAGCGGTGTTTTATCAACAAACTCTTTACTTCTTACATAGTTTCCTGGAGCAATAATCATAATTATAAAACCAATTATTAGACCAATTAAACCACTTAGTTTATATCTTTGTATTTTGTTTTTCTTTTTATAAATGATTGTTGATAATAATGTTATTATAATTAAACCAAAAGCTGTATTTTCATTTGTCCAACCGGATACTATTCCTAAAAAGAACATGCCTATTATTAATGGTAATCTATCATTTTTATTTGCTCGTTCTTTATACATTAATAGAAAAGATAACATTATTGTTGTTGTCCATAAGTAATTACATGAACCAATCAACCAAATACATGTTTGTCCGAATACTGGTGTTAAAAAATATAATCCAAAATGGATTAATATAATAAATAGTGGTTTTTCTTTCTCGCTAGAACGAGAGTGTTCATAAATTAGATAAACTAATAATGTATATATTAATGAGTTTGCAACATTGAAAAAGTATTTTGAATACATTAAAAAGAAATTGGCAATAGTGTGGGCTACAGTTCTTCCACCCCACTTCATATAATGATCAGCTTGCTTTAAAATAATATCAATAATATTAGTTATTCTTTTATTCTCTAATCCAAATGAATATGAATAATCATCAGCTATTAATGGAGTTAAAAAATTAAGAATTAGCATCATTATAAATATTGAAAATAAAATTAAATATTTTTGTTGTTTAATAGAGAGTTTTATATTTTTTATTTTTTTCATATTTATCCTTTCTTATTGAATTAAATCTTTTTCAGTTTCCTTAGAAATATAAATTGGTCTTTTCTTAACTTCTAAATAAGTTTTAGATAAATACATACCAATTATTCCTAAAAAGAATAATTGAACTCCTCCCATAAAAATAATTAAGCAAGCTAGTGATGGCCAGCCACTTACTGGATCACCAAATGCTAGTGTTTTTATGATAATTACAATTATAGCAATAAAGGATATTAGACAGAAGATTAAGCCAACAAATGCTGAAATAACAAGTGGCATTGTTGAAAATGCTAAAATTCCTTCTAAGGCATACTTAAATAATTTTATAAAATTGAATTTTGACTTACCAGCTATACGATCTGGTGCTTTATAATCAATCCATTTAGTATTAAAGCCAACAAAACTAAAAATACCTTTCGTATATCGATTATATTCTTTCATATTTATAATGGAATCAACCATTTTTCTTTTCATTAAACGAAAATCTCTAGCTCCTGGAACTTGTGGTGTTGAAGAAATTGCGCCAATTAATTTATACCAACATTTAGTAAATATTTTTCTTAAAAAAGTATAGTCATCGTGACTACTTGTATATAATGCTACACAATCATATCCTTCTTCTTTAATACTCTTATACATTTCTTTTATCATGATTGGTGGATCTTGCATATCAGCATCCATTATTGCTACATAATCACCTGTTGCATTAGATAGACCGGCATACATTCCTGCTTCTTTACCAAAATTTCTAGAAAATGATATATAACGTACTCGATTATCTTTTTTGGCAAGTTCTCTTAGTTTATTTAATGTATTATCTTTACTTCCATCATTAATAAATAAAAATTCAAATTCAATATTTTTCATTTCTTTAGAAACTTTATTTATTTCCTTATAAAATATTGGTAGTGATTCTTCTTCATTATAGCATGGTACTATTATTGATATTTTTTCTTTAGACATTTTAATTACTCCTTTAAGTTATGTTTACATTTTTATTTTATTACAAATTTTATTTATATTCAACTTATATAGTTTGATATTAATTAATAATATCTTATAGAATTATTTATTTTTCCAGTAAGCAATCTAATATTTAAAAACATGAGAGAAATATTTGTATATTGTTTGATAAAATTAAATTTTTTTATTTTTTTACTTAATCTTTATATAATCTACAATATATTTTTGTTAAAATTTTACTTTTTTCAATTGTTCTTTTTAAGATATTTCTATTTTCATAATATTTATTATTTTTATAGTCTGGTACTTCTTTTTCTAATAATTTAAATGAAGTATCGATAAATTTCATAGCTATTTTTTTATCTTTTTGGTTTCTTTGTTGAATATTATAATTTGTAATTATTCTTACAGTTAATTTATTTACAGTTTCAGTCATATATTTCTTATCTTTAAAATATGATCTAATCATTTCAACTATTTTTAGTATATCAAAAATCCTTTTATCTCTAATTGTCGTTTCACTATTACTGTGAATTACATAATAATGAAGAAATTGATTTATTTTAAATATTTTTTCTGCTTTGTTTAAAGCCTGAACTACAAAAGTTGTATCTTCATATTTTAAATTTTCAATAAACTTTATGTTATTTTTTATAATTAAATCTGTTTTAAACAGCTTATTTGAAATTCCTAAATTAACATCTAATAATAAATTGGGATTTTTATTTAAAGATGTCATCTTAAAATCTTTTATTATGACAGGAATTAACTTTTTCTCAACTCTATAAAAATCGAAAACAATTAAATCAGCTTTTTCTTTTTCGGCTGTAGAAAATAACTTTTCGCAAGCATCTTTTTCTAAATAGTCATCACTATCTAAAAACATTAAATATTTACCAGTTGCTTTTTTAATACCAAAATTTCTTGTTTTACCAATACCTTGATTTTCGTTTTTATAATACTTTATTCTTTTATCTTTATATGTTTTTATAATTTGCTCACAATTGTCTTTGGATCCATCGTTTATAAGTATAAACTCTAAATTATCTTTTGTTTGATTAACTAATGAATCAAGACATTTATTTAAATATTTTTCAGCGTTATATATTGGTACAATTATACTTATATCTTTCACTTTAATACCTACTTTCTTAATATTTTATAGTAAAATTTTGGATCTATTTTTAATAAAATAATTTTTATCTTTCTAGTGAAAGAATTTGTAAGTAAGTTATCATATACTTTGTCTTTTTTTAGTCTTTTTTTATACTTTTTATAGTCTTTTTTCTCTAGTTGACAGACTTTTAATATTAGACTATTTGAAATAAAGCTTTTAAATACTTGGGAATTTAAATTTGTTTTATTAATTTCTTGAATTAAATTTTGATATAATTCATACATATCTGATACTTTTTTCTTAGTTTTTTCATAATTTAGAGAATTCATGATGCTTCCTGTTCTTTGTAAGTAGTTATACCCAATATAGTCGATACTGTTTACTTTATCAGCTTTTATTATTACTAATGGGATAAGTCCAAAATCTTCATGAATTTTTCCAGGGGAAAATTTAAATTTTTGCTTATTATAATAATCTCTTTTTATTGCATAACACCAAGCATTTTCTACAAAATGATATTTACTTATTAGTTCAAATGCTTTTTTGCCATCTTTTTCTTCAAAGGGAATTTCCTTATATTGAATAATATTAGATGAATTTTCATAAACTTCTTGGATTTGAAATCTAACTATATCAGGATTGTTTTTTAATGATTTATTTATTTCTTTTAACAAATCTTTATTCCAATAATCATCGCTATCTAAAAATATTAAATATTCTCCTCTAGCTTTTTTTGCACCGTTGTTTCTTGCTGATGATAGACCTTGATTTTTTTGATTAATTATTGTAAAGGGATATTCTTTAATAATTTGTAAACTATTATCATTACTTCCATCATTTACAACAATAACTTCATAATCTTTATAGGTTTGATTTACTATGCTATCTAGACATTTTTTTAGATAATCAGCAACATTATAAACTGGAACTATAATACTAAATTTAGGCATTATATCACCTCATTAAAAATTTCTTCTAATTTTTTTATTCTTTTATTTTGAATTTTGGAAATATCAATTTTATTTAAAGATACGGGCTTATTTAAAATAGTTTTAACTTCTTTTACAGCTTTTTTTTCATCTTTTGAGATTATATAACCATAATTTTGTCCTATTCTTATATACTCATCGCTTACAGCTATAGTTGTAATAATATTTTTATTTAAAATAATGGCTTCTAAATATACGACTGGAAAACCTTCATAGTCTGATGTTAAGATAATAAAATCTGCTTGTAGCATATATGGATATGGATTAATTTTTCTACCAAGAAATGTTACTCTATCTTCAACTTTACATTTTTTAGTATAATCTTCATACATCTTCTTATCTGGTCCATCACCAATTATCCAGAGTTCGATTTCTTCTATTTCCTTTGCTATACTTATGGCTCTTTTGACTTTTTTAGAAGTATCGTCTAATCTTCCAATAAAGACAAATAATTTTTTATTAGGATTTTTTTTAGTATTTATTTTTTCTTGACTTAAAGTTTTTATTTTTTGTATATCAACAAAGTTATTTATTACTTCTGTTTTATTCTTCAATTTGTCATAAATTGTTAAAAATGATTCTTTTGATTCATTAGAAACAAATATTATTTTTCTAAATTGGGAAATATTTCGCTTATCAAAAAAATTTTTGAAATCTTCAGAATTTTTATACAATTGTTTATAATCGCTATGAATATAAATTGAATTGTTTTTTGAAGCAATCCTTGCAATTTTATTACAGCTTAAGCTATAGGTTGCATAGCAGCAGCTAAAATCATAACTATTATAATTTAAAATAGTAAAATTAATTTTTCTAATTAAATTAATAATTTTCCTAATATATTTATTTGAAAGATTAGAAACTTTCAATTCTTCAATAGTGACATTATTATTTATTTTATTTAACAATATTCCACTTTTTTGTTCTAGTATTACTGTAACATTATATTTACTATAATTTATATTATCTAATAAATTTATTAAGGCTGTTTCTATGCCACCTAAATCTAGATTATAAGCTGCAAATAAAAGATTCTTTTTTTTCGTGCAATCTAGATACAAAATAACTATAATTGCAATAATACTTACTGATGGAGCTGTAATAATATGACCAGTAAAGAAAGAAAGTAAAAGTATAAGGAAAAAACTAGTTTTAGTCATATACGTATTATAGTTATTAATATTTTCTTGATTAGTACATTTTAATAATATATAAATTGGGACAGCAATAAAAAGTAAAAAGCCAATTAATCCGTGACTAAAATAAATATCATAGTAGTCTATTTCAATTAATTTAGTTACTTTGTTATAATTAATATAACCTATTCCAAAAAGTTTTTGGTATAGATTTGAATTTTCATAAATATTTTTTTTATCAGTATAAAAAGTTAATCGTTCACTGAAAACAAAATGGTCAATTAATTGTTCATCTTCAAAAATTTCAACAATATTATCAACTTTTAAATAATTTAAATGAACCTTTATATTTTTATAAAAGTTTGTTTTAGGTATTACTATTATTAATAAAAATAATCCAGTTGTAATTAGAAGAATTGATCTTAATATATTTTTATACTTTTTATTTTTATAGTAATCTATTAAGGTCCATATAAATGACATTCCAATTGTTATTAATAAAGCAAGTAATGGAGTTTTAGTACCAATTGTTAAAATTACATATAGATATATTAATAACAATATAATCTTTAAAATTAGTGTTTTGGTTTCTTTAAATAAAATAAAGACAAATGGTGTTATAATCGAAATAATACCACTTATTTCATTAGCTGAATTAAAAAATCCTAGAGTGCCAAATTTTGCTATTTCATAACTTTTAAAGCCTATATTTAATAGTATAGGTATAAATATAAAGGATAAATACATAAATAAAGAAGTTGTAATAGTTAATTTACTTATTCTTATTTCATCTTTTAGATCATATAAAGATATAAGAAGTAATGGAAAATAATATACTCTAAATAAACCTTGAAGTTCACTAAAAATATTCGTTTGTTTAAAGACTATATTTCCTATTAAATAAAGAAAAGCAAATAATAAGAAAGCTATGTAATAAATTAGTGATTTCCTTTTTTTATAAATAATTAGTGTTGTATACATTATGAAGACTAAAAATAACATTCTAATAATTATTCCAAATGTTAAATTCATATTAAAAATATTAAAAAAAATGCCAGTTATAAAATCAATTAATGACTGAGATAGTATATAAATAGCTAAAATTTTATTTAAATTATTTTTTATAAATTTATTCATAATATATAGCCGCCTTTTCTAATTTGATTATAACATAATTATTTGTATTTTTCTATTTTCATGGTAATTTATAAATTTAGACATTCTTTTACAGTGTATAATGTAATATTTGTTTCTATTTTACATTATTTATTATATAATCTTATTAAGATTGGGGTGATATGCTTGTCAAAGAGAAAAAAAGGAAAATCTTCTTTAGATAATAAAGCAATTAAAAATTTAAATAATAATATAGAATCTAAAGATAAGAAAAAAGACATATCAAATAAAGATGAGAAAATTATTGAAAATGATTTTAAAGAAATTCATAAGGTTAATGATAAGAAAGTAAATACTTCTATTAATAAAGGAGGAAAGAAATCAATTTTACTAAACTTTTTGATTTGTACAGTGTTATTTAGTGGTGGGGTTTACTTTATTGCTTCGCTGTTTAAATATAATTCATTGGGAGATATAGTTAATGGTTTACTATTATTAGGAATTTCAATATTTCTTGGATCTATATGCTTTACTAATCCTACTAAAAGAAAATTAACAAGTTATTTATGTTTAATAGTTTTATTTGTTTTTCAATTACTTGGGTGTTTAGTATATTTTAAAGTGCTTGTTTGGCCTACTAATAATGTTGGGAACTTTGTTGGTAAGAGCTTATCAGATATAATTGAATGGTCAAATGAGAATGATATTATACTTAAACAAGAATATGAATATAGTGACTTGGTTCCTGAGTATCATATTATTTATCAAAATGTTAATCCTAATACAAAACTTAATAAAATAAAACAAATTTCTGTTTCTATTAGTCAAGGTCCTAGTCCTTATAAAGAAGTTGTTCTACCAAATATGGTTGGTTGGAATACTGATAATGTTTTGGAATTTATTGAAAAAAATCATTTAACCAATGTCGAAGTTGAATTTGTAAAAAGTACAGAAAAAGAAAACACATTGATTGAACAAAGTGAAACAGGTAATGTGATGAGAAATTCTGAAATTAAGTTTACTTTTTCTTATGGTGAAGAAAGAAAATATACAGAGGTTAAATTAATTGATTTGACTGAAAAAACTAAATTTGAAGCGGAATTTTATTTAAAACAATATGGTATAAAATATGAATTTAATTATGATTTTTCAGATAAGGTTGAACGAGATAGTGTTATTAGTCAAGATGTTAAGGCTGGCAGTATGGTTGCAATTAGTGGTGATGATGCTAAAACTGTTAAAATTACAATTAGTAAAGGGCCTAAAATTATCGTTCCTGATTTGAAAAAAATGACTGTTTCAGAAATTACTGATTGGATTATTGATAATAATTTAAAAGTTGAATTTAAAGAACGTTATGACGATTCGGTTAAAGCAAATAGTGTTGCTGATGTTAATTACGAAAAAGGTGATGTTGTTGAGGAAAATACTTTAATTATTGTTACTCTTTCTAAAGGAAATTTAGTAATGGAAAAGTTTGAATCATATAGTCAGTTTAGAGAATGGGCAGATACTTATGGTATTACCTATGAAGAAAAGCATGAATTCAGTGATAATGTAGCTACTGGTGAAGTTATTAAATATTCTTATGAAGTTGGAAAGACAATTAAAAATGGTGATGTTATAATAGTTACAATTTCTGATGGAAAAAAAGTTGTTGTTCCAAATGTTGTTGGGTTAACCAAAAGTTCGGCAACTACAAAATTAAAAAATGCTGGATTGGGATATAACTTTGTATATAAATATAGTAATAGTGTTGATAAAGGAAAAGTTATTAGTCAATCTATTAGTTCTGGTTCTGAAGTTTCAAATGGTACTACAATTACTGTTTCAATTAGTAATGGTCCTAAACCTGAAAATAATAATCCTGGTGGTGGTGGTTCTACTACTCCTACTTGTACTCCTAAAACTTACGCAGTTGGTAGAGAATTAAATAATATATTTTTCAATTATTCTGGTTTTGATACTGTAAAAGATCAAATATATTCATTCTTTGCTAGTAACTATCCAAATGTAAAAATTAATGTTGTTGCTGTTGATGGTGGAGATGCAACTAGTGGTTCTTATATAGGAGGAATTAGTCCTGGTGATAGTGTGACAAGTTGTAATAGCACTCCTTATACAATTGAATTAGCTAAATAAAGAAACTAAATTGAACTGAACCCCAAAAGTTGGACAGTTTATAAATAGTTTCTAATTAGAGGATTGTAACCTGTAATTCACAGGAGA